>JACQYM010000302.1:0-4838 GCA_016208225.1 Deltaproteobacteria bacterium
TATTAATATTCTCGATATCGAGCCTGATTCGTTGCATCAACGGGTGCCGCTCATCATCGGCAGCAAACTTGATGTGGATGACGCGGCGCAATACCTGGGGTAAGGCTGGTCTGGCTGGTCTGGCTGGTCTGACTGGTCTGACTGGTCTGACTGGTCCGACTGGTCTGACTGGTCCGACTGGTCTGACTGGTCCGACTGGTCCGACTGGTCTGACTGGTCTGGCTGGCGCCCTCTCCTTTCCGCCTCTGACTGACGCCGATAAACAACTCTGTTTATGTTCCGGCTGATTTCTGCCGATAGATTGATCACGACTTCCTCACGGTTTTCCCCGGCCTCTCCTTTCCACTTGCAAAATCGTGTGCGGGACCAACTTTGATGGCTTCGTAAAAAGTCTTTTTTAATTTTTCCCATCACAAGGTTTATACCACCGGCTTCAGCCGGTCAGCTGCAGCTGCGAAGTGTGTCAGATGTTTCCCATGGCGCAAGGAGCGGCATGGGAAACCCCCTCCCCTCAAGGGGAGGGCCGGGTGGGGATGGGGTTGAATTCGAATTCGTCAACTTTCAAGAGGTTTTTTTTTGGATTCCATACAGCAAAAACTCGATGATCTGCCGGACCTGCCGACCCTGCCCCACATCGTTGTTGAGGTCAACAGGATGATGGCCGAGCAGAATATTACGGTGAGCAGGATGTGCGAAACCATCGAGCGGGACCAGGTGATGGTGGCCCGGATTCTGAAACTGGTGAATTCCTCATTTTACGGTTTTCAATCCCAGATCAACACCGTGTCGCATGCTGTCGTTATTCTGGGGTTTCAGACCATGCAGAATGCCATTCTTTCCGTCTCGATCATCGAGAGTTTTAAAAAGAAAGATGTGGTGCCAGGCTTTGATATGACCGATTTCTGGAAGCATTCGGTGGCAGTCGCCGTGATCAGCATGAAACTCGGCGAGATGGTCAAGAATGAAAATCCCGAGGTCTGTTTCACCGCCGGGCTGCTGCATGATATCGGCAAGGTGGTGCTGGCCCAGTTTTTTCCGGAGATGTTCCGGATTGTCTGGAATGGGCTGCATGAAGACAGTTATCCATCTTTTTACGAGGCTGAGTCCGACCTGCTGGAAACGGACCATGCCCGAATCGGTGATTATCTCGGCCGCCGGTGGCAGCTGCCGCCCGCCCTCATTGACACGATCCGCTGCCACCACAGCATCAAGAAAAATATGGAAAATCTGGCCATGGTGCGGATCGTGCACGCCGCGGATATTCTGGCCAACACCTGGCAGGGGACCCTGCGGGAAAAGCCTGTATTGAAAAGCATGGACCAGGGGGCGAAGAAGTATGTTGATCAGCAGATCAACACGCTGAAGAACTGGTTCCCCGCCACGGCGGAAGAGATCAGGCAGGCGTGCAAGTTTTTCCTGGGGCCGCCGGAGCCCAGGTAGAGGAGCGGCACCATGACTGACCGGAGGAGAGATCGGCAGCCGCCAGGCTGGCTCCAGCGCCAGGTATGGATTATTGCCGTCCTTTCCTGGCTCTGCAGCGGGATTTTCCCTGCTCTGCCGGCCCTGGGCCACGACCTCGGGGCCGCCATAAAAATCGGCATCCTGGCCAACAAGGGCCGGGACGAGTGTCTGGGAAAATGGGGGCCGACAGCCGAGTATCTCGCCAAGCGCATGCCGGGACAGGTCTTTACCATCGTGCCGCTGGATTTCAATGAGGTCATTCCTGCCGTGGCCGGGGCAACGGTTGATTTTATTCTCACCAACCCGGCAAATTACGTGGAGCTGGAAAATCTGCACCGTGTCAGCCGCATTGCCACCTTGAAAAACCTGCTGGGTGACAAGGTCTCCACTGTCTTTGGCGGAGTCATCTTCACCAGCGCGAAGCGCCATGATCTTGCCGCATTGGCGGATCTCAAAGACAAAACATTCATGGCCGGTTTCCTGGTTTGAGCTGCTGGAGCAGGGCATAGATCCCTACCGGGACTTCAAAACGATGTCTTTCGGCGGCACCCATGATGCAGTGGTGTATGCCGTGCGCGACGGGTTGATTGATGCCGGCTGTGTGCGGTCCGACACCCTGGAGCAGTTGGCCCTGGCCGGCAAAATTGTCCTCAGTGACTTCAAGATTTTCCCCCATGCGGGGCTTGCCAAAGATTATTATCCTTTCCTGCATTCCACCGCCCATTATCCGGAATGGGCTTTTGCCAAGCTGGAGTCCGTCTCTTCCCAACTGGCCGAACAGGTTGCCATAGCGCTGCTTTCCATGCAGCAGGATGACCCGGCCGCCCGGGCCGCCAATATCGCCGGCTGGACGACTTCGCTCAATTACCAGCCGGTGCATGAATGTCTGAAAAGACTGAAAGCGCCCCCCTATGAACATTTCGGGGAGACAACATGGCAGGAAGAGATCAGGGAACATCTGCTTACCTTAAGTTTTACCTCTTTGTTCCTGCTGTTGCTGATGTTCAGCGGCATCCGCGGCCGCCGGCTGAATATCAGTCTGCACAAGGCGAAGGCCGAGGTCGATGCCAGGCTGGAGGATGAGAAAAAAGCGCAGCGCAAACTGGTGGAATCGGAGGAACGCGTCAAGGTTATTCTCGCCTCCATGCAGACCGGTATCATCATCATCGATCCGGCCACGCATACGATTGTCTATGTCAACGCCGTGGCAGTGAAGATGGTCGGGCTGCCCAGGGAACGGATGGTCGGCCGCCAATGTTTCGGGCTGATCTGTCCGAAGAAGGAAGGGGAGTGCCCGGTGACGGACCTGCATGAGGTGGTGAAGAACGCCAAAAGGGTGCTGCTGACCGCGTCGGGCGAAGCGCTGCCCGTCTTAAAGTCCGTCGCCTTTATCCGCATCGGCGGCAAGGAGTTTGTCTTGGACAGTTTTCAGGACATATCAAAACTGCAGAAGGCCGAAGAGGAGCTGGCCCGCCGCTCGGAGAGCCTGGCTATCCGGGTGAAGATGCTGCATTGCCTCAATGAGATTTCCCGGGTGATGGAGATCAGGGAGTACGGCATGGAGGAAATGCTGACGGAGATCATCCGGCGCATCCCGCTGGCCTGGCAGCAACCGGACCGGACCTGTGTGCGTATCCTGCTGGAAGGCAGGGAGTATGTTTCGGAAAATTTCAGCCAATCGCCATGGAAACTGTCGAGCCCGATCAAACTGGCCTGGGCGGCTGACGGCGAGATTGAGATCCATTGCCTGCAGGGCCAGGCCGACTGTTCGGACGAGCCCTTTCTGACCGAGGAAAAAGAACTGCTTGATACCATTGCCAGCCAGGTCAGCTACAGTCTTGAGCGGAAAAAGGCGGAGGAGGGGCGGAGATTTTTCCGCCATCTGGTCGATCAGGCCACGGACGGTTTTTTTGTCGTGGACCCGATGACTTCCCGGATTCTGGAGGTGAACACCCGGGCCTGCCGGCTGCTGGGTTATGAGCGGGAAGAAATCATCAATATGCGGCTGGCGCAGATAACCACCCTGACCCCGGATGACCGGTTGTTTGCCGAATCGAGCAGTGACGATCTGGCCGAGGCGATGGTGCTCGAGTCAGCCCTGCGCCGCAAGGACGGCAGCACCTTCCCGGTGGAGGCCCACCTGAAGATCATCAGCCAGGAAAACAGGAATTATCTCGTCATGCTGGCCCATGATATCACCTTCCGGAAAACAGCGGAAAAGGAAAAGAAGGCCATGGAGTCGCAGCTCCTGCAGTCGGAAAAAATGGCGGCCGTGGGCCAGCTGTCCGCCGGCGTGGCCCATGAAATCAATAATCCCACCGGTTTTGTCAGCAGCAATCTGTCCACCTTGCAGAATTACATCAGGGATGTGAAACGGCTGGCCATTGAATACCGGAAATTATCCGCTGATCTGACCGAGCAGCTGGACCCCGCCGAGTACCCGGTTATCGGTACCCAGATCGCGGATCTCCATGCCCTGGAAAAGCGAATTGATATCGATTTCGTGCTGCAGGATATTGAGGATCTGGTGGCCGAGAGCAGGGAGGGGACGGAAAGGATCAAGAAGATCGTCAGTGACCTGAAAGGCTTTTCGCATCCCGGCGAGGACATGCAGCAGATGGCGGATATCAATGCGGGTCTTGAGTCGACGCTGAACGTGGTGTGGAACGAGATCAAATACAAGGCCCAGGTTACCAGGGATCTGGGCGAGATCCCGCCGGTCCGCTGTTTTCCGCAGCAGCTCAAAATATTCTGGTCAACGCCGCCCAGGCCATCCCGGAAAAAGGGGAGATTGCCATCAGGACATGTCTGGAGGATGAGCTGGTGAAGATCACCATCAGCGACACCGGCACGGGAATCAAACCGGAGAATCTGCCGAGAATTTTTGAGCCGTTTTTTACCACCAAGGAGGTGGGCAAGGGTACGGGACTCGGTTTGAATGTGGCCTACAACATCATTAAAAAGCATAAGGGCACGATCGAAGCGCAAAGCATCGTCGGCGTCGGCACCACTTTTACCATCAAATTGCCGCAGGATGCGGATGTCGCCTCGGATAACCCGCAGGAGGCGTAATGGTATTGCGGATTGCGGAATGCGGATTGCGGAATGGGGATTTGAGATTGAACCGATTGCCGCGGCCGTTGAAATCCTTGAAAGAGCGAAGAGCGTAGGTCGGGTTACGCGATACAGCAGCTAACCCGACCTACGGGCTCAAATCCGCAATCCGCAATCCGAAATCCGCAATTGGTTGGTTGTCCACCCGTTAAAAATCCTGGAAATCTTCCTCGTCCAGGGGGATGATTTCCTCGGGCGAGCCGGACTTGGCGGCCGGTTTCGATTTTTTGGCCGTCGGCTTGCCCGGTGGCAGCTGTCTGGCC
>JACQYM010000302.1:4871-6660 GCA_016208225.1 Deltaproteobacteria bacterium
CCGGATGCAGCTTTCGGCCGGTCGGGGCGGAAAGGCTTTGCCGGCTCGACGGCGGCCGGCGCCGGCCCGGCGCTCGTGCCGCCGCCGTCCACCATTTGCCGCATGTTTGTCACAATACCATTCATGTTGGCCGCCTGGGCTGAGAGTTCCTCGGCCGCGGAAGCTGATTGTTCCGCCGCGCCGGCATTGGCCTGGGTCACCTTGTCAATGTCGATGACCGCCTTGTTGACCTGCTCAATACCCTGGGACTGCTCGGCGGATGCCGTGGCGATCTCGGTGATGAGGCTGCTCACCTTTTCCGTGGCCTTTGCCGCACCGGTAAATGCCGTGCTCGTTTCATGCAGCAGATTCTCGCCGGTGCGCACCTTCTCCATGGTGGAATCAATCAGGCCGGAGGTGTCCTTTGCCGATTCGGCGGCCCGCATTGCCAGACTTCGCACCTCGTCGGCCACCACCGCAAAGCCTGCCCCTGCCTCGCCGGCCCTGGCCGCTTCAACCGCGGCATTCAAGGCGAGCAGATTGGTCTGGAAGGCGATTTCATCAATGGTTTTTACGATTTTCTGCGTGGCCGTGCTGGCCGCGGAAATTTCGCCCATGGACAGCGTCAGTTTCTGCATGGACTGGTTCGCGCTGTTGATGGCGGTTTTCGTTTCCTGCATGAGGTTGTCCGCCTGCCTGGTGTTGTCCGCATTCTGCCGGGTCAGGGAGGAGAGCTCTTCCAGGGAGGCGGAAGTTTCCTCAAGGGTGGCGGCCTGTTCCGAGGCACCTTGGGCCAGGCTGTGGCTCGCCGTGGCAATCTGTTCCGAGGCGGCATTGACATCAATGGCACTGCTGGAGAGCTGTCTGACCGTGCCCCTGAGCAGATTGATCAGCCCCCTGGCCGTAAAAAAGGCGATGGCCATGCCGAAAAACAGGGTGAGACCAGCAAGCACCGACACCTGCAGCCTGGTTTTTTTCGCCGCCCCGAGCATGGCATCCTCGGTCATGATATGTTTGGTTGCCTCGCTGCGGATGGCCTGCAGGAGAGTATTCATCTTCTGCAGCGTGGGCGCCGTCTGGTTGGCGTAGATGGCGGTTGCCTGCTCCATCCCCTCCAGACTGCGCTCCGCCTCTTTGCGCAGGGCCTGCAGTTTGGCAACGGTGCTTTGCAGCATGGGGGTGGTTTCCTGCTCGAAGATTTCTTTCGCTTCCTCCATATTGCCGGCAGTCAGCGCCTCCTTGATGCGGCCCACCGACTCATGCATGGTCCGGTGGTTCTCGGGGATGGTGTCCCAGGTCTTTTTGAACGCATCGCTGCCGTTGTCATAGGCCCTTTTGCCGTCCGCGGAAACGAGCCACTTGCCCAGCAGGCACTTGGTCGGGTCGGTCTGGACGTTGGCCATGGCCGCATCGCCGCGGAGGATGCCGTCCCGGACTTTGCCGGCCCATTCATGGTGGGATCCTTCGATTTCGACAATAAAAGAGGGGAGGGTGGGGTCCGCCGGGGTAAAGACCTGGCTGATCGCAGCGGCCGTCGCATGCAGGTGACGATGGGGCTCCTCAATATTTTTCAGGAGCGGGGCAAGGGAGGGGACTAGTTTTTCGGCATTTTTCCGCTGGTCGCCGGACAGCCATTTGCCGAAATCGCATTTGCGGTCATCGGTTTCCACATCCAGCTTGCCGGCCGTATGGTCGGTCAGCAGGGTGTTGACCCGGCTCGCCCACTGCAGGTGGTCCAGCTCGATCTGGGTGAGCAGACCGCTCAGCCTGTTGCCGTCGTTAACCACTTCGGCAATATGAACAATTGCGC
>JACQYM010000303.1 GCA_016208225.1 Deltaproteobacteria bacterium
CAGATGGAGCACATTGAGACGGTAGTAGAGATCTTCCCGGAAGCGCCCCTTTTCCACCTCTTCCTTCAGGTCCTTGTTGGTGGCAGCGACGATCCGTACATCCGCTTTCTGTTCCTGGGTACCGCCGACCCGCTGGTAGGTTCTTTCCTGGATGATGCGCAGCAGTTTTGCCTGCAGGGACAAGGCCATTTCACCGATTTCATCAAGAAACAGGGTGCCGCGGTCTGCCAGTTCAAAACGGCCTTTACGCAGGGCAATGGCGCCGGTAAAGGCGCCTTTTTCATGGCCGAAGAGTTCGCTTTCCAGCAGCGACTCGGGCAGGGCGGCGCAGTTTATCGAAATGAACGGTTCCTTGTCACGCAGGCTGTAATTGTGGATGGCCCGGGCGACCAGTTCCTTGCCGGTGCCTGAATCACCTGTGATCAGCACCGAGGCGCCTGTCGGGGCCACCTTTTCGATCAGGGAGAATATCTGCTGCATCTGCCGGCTTTTGCCGATCATTTCCGCGAAACTGTACCGTTCCCGGACCTCGCTGCGCAACCGGATGTTTTCCCGCAGCAGCGAATAGTGCTCAACCGCTTTGGTGATGTTGGCGATGAGCTCATCGTTTTTAAAGGGTTTGGTCAGGTAATTGAAGGCCCCGGCCCGCATGGCGGCCACCGCTTTTTCCACCTCGCCGAACGCCGTGAGCATGATCACCGGCAGATCATGGTTGATGGCCTTGATCTGCTGCAGGAGTTCCATGCCGCCCATGACCGGCATCTGCATATCGGTGAGCACCAGATCCAGGTCGGTGGCCCGCACGACTTCCAAGGCCTTTCCCCCGTTTTCAGCCGTAAAGACTTCAAACCCCTCATCCCGAAGTATTTCGGCCAGGATGATAAGATAATTGGGCTCATCATCCACTACCAGAATCGTATGCATACCAGCCTCTGTATTTCCTCTCCAGCATGGTGGAGAAAGTATTTGTCGCCATTCATCAATAAAAGTGAGGAGTGAAAAGTGGGGAGTAAGGAGTAAGAAGAAAAATTTTTCCAGAAAATGTACTTGCCAGGATTATTTTTCTCACTCCTCAACCATTATTTTTTATTCGGATTTCAGCTGCCCCCTGGAGAGCGCAGTCGATTGTTGAGGGTCAGCAGAAGTTCGTAGGGCGCCCGCTGCTTTTTGTTGCAGCCGCCAAGACAAGTGCCGTTTCTCGTTGCCCCGTGAAAATCACTGCCGCCGGTGACGAGCATCCCCAGTTGACTGCTGAGTTCAATTATCTTGCGGCGTGTTGTATTGGAATAAATCGGGTAATAGGCTTCCACTCCCGCCAGACCGATCGCTTTCATTTTCATCAGCACAGCGGGAAGAATCGCCATGGTGTGATCAATGGTAAGCGGATGGGCGAGCACGGCAATACCGTCTGCCGCAGTGATCATGGCTATGGCATCCGCGGCATCCAATCTTTTTCTCTCAGCGTATGCCAGGCCTCCCTTGCCGAGATAGCGGGAAAAGGCCTCTTCCATGGTTTTCACCACCTTTTTCTCCACCAGCAGCTTGGCAATATGCGGCCGTCCTGTCTGGCCAGTCCGCGAATGCCGCCTGAGATCCTCTCTCGTCACATCGATGCCGAGCAGATTCAGGTGCGCCAGTATCCTGTCGTTCCTGTCGTTTCTTGCGGTCTGTATTTTTTCCAGATTTTCCAGCAGCATGGGGTCTTCATGACGGAAGCCGTATCCCAGGATATGCAGGGGGATGTCGCCAAGGTAAGCACTTATCTCAACGCCGGCAACTATTTCAATGCCTTGTTTTTTTCCTTCCTGCAAGGCTTCGTCAATTCCCTCAATGGTGTCATGGTCTGTGATGGCAATCCCTTTGATCCCTGCCTTTACCGCGGCCCGGACCAGTTCAGCAGGTGACATCGTACCGTCGGAGCAGCTGGAGTGAAGATGCAGATCAATGTATTCCATGTTCGAGCCGTTGTTCAAGAATAACTGTTACATACTAAGCCGCTGCAACAAAATACCAGATTGACGCCTTTTTCAAGCTGATGAACGATCAGGGAGCTTCGGATCTGCATCTTGTTGCCGGGCAGCAGCCGATTTTGCGGATCCGGGGGGATATGGAACGGGTAAAATACAAGGTTTTTGATAATGACACATTAAAAGCTATGCTCTATGAGATTGTCAGCGAGGATAAGGCCAAACTGTTCGAAGAGACGGGGGACGTGGATTTCGGCTATGAGCTGCCCGGTCTTGCCCGCTATCGCGGCAATCTCTTTCAGCAGAAGTATGGCATCGGCGCGGTATTTCGTGAAATCCCGAGCGAAATACTGACCTGCGACCAGCTGAGCCTGCCGGGGGTGGTAAAAAAGCTGGCATCCCTGCCCAAGGGCATGGTGCTGGTAACCGGGCCGACAGGCAGCGGCAAATCAACGACGCTTGCCGCCATTGTTGACGAAGTAAATAAAACCCGCAGTGATCATATCCTCACCATTGAAGATCCGATAGAGTTTGTCCATAAAAGCCAGAAGTGCGTGGTCAATCACCGGGAAGTGGGGCTGCATACCAAAAGTTTTTCCGCGGCTCTGCGCGGTGCCCTCCGTGAGGATCCCGATATCATCCTGGTCGGCGAGATGCGTGACCTGGAAACCATTGCCCTGGCCATGGAGGCGGCCATGACGGGCCATCTGGTTTTCGGCACACTGCATACCCTGAATGCCGCGAAAACCGTGGACAGGATCATTGAAATTTTCCCCTCCAGTCAGCAGGCCCAGGTGCGGTCAACCCTGGCCGATGCCCTGAAGGCCGTGATCTCCCAGACCCTTTTCAAGCGTATCGACAAGAAGGGCCGATGCGCGGCCCTGGAAATCCTGATCTGTACCCCGGCGGTGCGCAACCTGATCCGGGAGGGGAAGACGTATCAGATCCCTTCCACCATGCAGACCGGCAAGCGTTACGGGATGCAGACCCTGGACGACGCCATCCTCGATCATCTTACCAATGGCAGAATCTCCCCTGATGCCGCCTATTCCAACTGCATCGAAAAAGGCAAATTCGTGCAGTTTCTCAGCAAGCCGCCCACGGACTTCACCGATGTGTAGGATATCAGGAGCCAGGAGTCAGGAGCCAGGAGTCAGAAGTCAGGAGTCAGAAGTCAGAAGGCAGGACTCAGAAGACAGAAGACAGGCGTCTGAAGGCAGCAGAGCCGGACGCCGGGAAAAGGCGGCTGCTGATGGTGCCGCTCACAGGGTGGTGTCCACCGCGAGATCGCCGTTGTGCACCGTGAAGATGACAGCCCCGGTCCGGGCGGTGTTATAGGTGGTACAGCCCGCGTCCCGGCAGCGTTTGATGACCGCGGGGCCCGGGAAGAGTTGTTTCCGGCTGCTGCCGGCCGAGATCACGGCATATGCCGGGGATACTGCCTGCAGGAATGATGCGCTGCTCGATGAGTCGCTGCCGTGGTGGGGCAGCAGGAGCACATCGGCATCAAGCTCTTTTTGTTCCTCAACCATTTTCTGTTCCGCATCCGCACTGATGTCGCCGGGGAAAAGAAATTTTTTCCCCTGGCTGGCCAGCCCGATGGTCAGACTTTTGTCGTTTTCGTCGGTAATCGTGCCGCGCACGTGGAGATCCGCGACATTTACGATACGGGATTGACCGTTATCGACCAGCGTTTCGCCCTGCCTGGGGATGTGCATGGGGATGTCCAGCCGGCGGGCAAGGGCAAGCAGTTCCTGGTAGTTCTCATTTGACCCGTTATCCCCGTTGATCCAGATAACCTGAGGCCGGAAGCGGCTGATGATGAAAGCCAGCCCGTTGCAGTGGTCGGCATCCGGATGGCTGATGATCAGCGCATCCAGCCGGCTGATCCGTCTGCTCCAGAGAAACGGCGCAAGGACCCTTTCTCCCACATTAAATTGCGGCGAATGGGGTCCGCCCCCATCAATCAGGGCGGTATAGCCGCCGCTCAGTTCAATGACCGCTGCATTTCCCTGTCCCACATCCAGAATGGAGACGATATCCGTTGGTCGCTGCTCCTGCCGCAGGGAAGAGACGGCGACCGAAAGCAGCAGGAAGGTCATGCATGCTGCCGCCGTCACGGCCGCCGTTTTCCGGCTGCTGTTGGCCGGCTGCAGATGAAGCAGGCTGCCAAGCAGGACATAATAGCAGACGATCTCCAGGGGCGAGGGCGTCGGCAGCCAGATGGAACTGAAAGGCAGAGCGGCGAGCCAGGCGCAGAGGCTGTCGGCCATGGTCAGGCCGATGGCGCCGATACCGAGCAGGAACCGGGCCGCATCCGGGGCAAAAAAGATGAAGGGGCAGCTTATCAGACCCCAGGGCAGGGCCCAGAAGCAGAGCAGCGGCTCAAGCAGCAGGGTGGAGATGGCGGACAGGGGGGAAAAGCGGTTGAAATAGTAGACAAGCAGGGGCAGGGTACCGGCGAGGGCGGCAAAGGAGAGCAGGAATTCCCCCTTGATCCCCATGCCGATGCGGGCCGCCAGCCTCTGCCGTGGGCTTTTGTCCCGGCTTTCCGCTGTCTCCGGCGGTAAGAAGCGGGGCATGATGAGGGCCATGGCGATAACCGCTGCAAAAGAGAGTTGCATGGAAACGGTAAAAAGGGCGGCGGGATGGAGCAGCAGAATGATGAAGGCGGCGATGGCGATATTGGTGGGGAGATGCCATTGCCGGTCAAAGAGCACGGCCAGCAGGAAAACCGATGCCATGATCAGGGAACGGACAACGGGCGTCTGCATGCCGGCGATCAGCGCATAACCGAAGAGAACGGGCATGATGAAAATGACGGCTGTTTTCCAGGCGGCGGTGTGGATGAGCAGCCAGGTGGAGCGTTTCATGAGCCAATTGACCACGGCGCCCACTGCCAGGGCGATGAGGCCCATATGCAGTCCGGAAATGGAGAGCAGATGGATGGCCCCTGTTGCCTTGTAGTTTTCCAGGGTTTCCGGGGACAGGGCGGCGCTGTCGCCGGTCAAGATCGCCATGTAGAGACTGCTCTGGCCGGCGGGAAGCCGGGTGCGGAGAAACTGATTAATCTGATGGCGGATCTGCTCAGGATAAAAACGCCATTGCCGCCGGAGGGCATTGCCCTCCTCTGCGGGCAGGGTGGCGATGTGGGCGGGAGAGCTGACCCAGCCGGTGACCCAGATCGATTTCCAGGCGAGGAATTTCCGGTAGTCAAAACTTCCCG
>JACQYM010000304.1 GCA_016208225.1 Deltaproteobacteria bacterium
GTGACGGCATCGTTTGGGGCCGCGGCGCTCAGCGGCGAGCCCGATACCGAAGGGCTCGACCCCGACGCGGCAAAGGTTCTGGCCAGCGTTGACCAGGGATTCCGGTTGCGCGATGATGCCAGAAAGCTGAAGCTGCGCATCAACCCCGAATTCAAGGGCAAGCTCGTTATGGCGACCGGCGGCGGTGAAAAAATCAATATGGGGAAGGGGCTGACGTTTACCGTGGCCGGACCGCTGCAGGAAGAACTCGTGGCGCTGCAGAAGGACCACGATGCATTCCTCAAAAAGCATCAGGATGACAAAAAAACCAGGGCTGCGCTCGCATCCTTCACCGACACCTCGGTTGCCAACCTGTCGAGCCTCGTGCTGCTCGCTGAGGTCGAAGACAAACGCATGCTGCTCACGGGCGATGCCCGCGGCGACAAAATCCTGCAGGGCCTGGAACTGGCTTGTCTGCTGCCAAAAAACGGCACCATGCATGTGGATATCCTCAAGGTGCCGCATCATGGCAGCAATCGCAACATCGAGCCGATTTTTTTCCGGCGCATCACTGCTGACCATTACGTGTTTTCGGGCAACGGCGAACATGGCAATCCTGAACGGGAGACGTTGCGGATGTTGCTGGATGAAGGAGGAGACCGGGAGTTTACGATCCATCTCACGTACCCCATCCAGGAGATCGACGTCGAGCGCGAGAAGGCTTGGCGCAAAGAGCAGCGGAAGGAGAAAACCCGCAAGCAAAAAAAGCCTGATGCAATGGTGCGCGAGGACTGGTCCCCCGCTAAGCACGGTCTGGCAGCTTTTTTTGCGGACCATCCGGATTTCGCGAAGAAGGTCGGCATCGTCGCAGAAGGGAAACCGTATCTGATCGATCTTCTTGACAAAGTTGGATTCTGACCCGTTCGGTCCTTGCAGCGGGACCGATCGGTTGCAGCTCCGGGGACAGGCCGTTCTCCTCTGTCCCCCGCCGTTTTTCATCTCTCCTCGCGTTATCAGTATACCGAAAATCGATCTTCCGGCCGTCTCTTCCTGCCTGCCATCGCTCCTTGATGCGCCCGCCTTCGATCCGAGGCCGGGTGCCATCGACTCAAAGCCGCACTCGATTGCCCGCTTCTGAACGAATATCTCCTGAATTTCATTCTTCTTTTTTGCCCCTCCCCAAAAAAAAGTAAAAGCCGGGCTGGCATCAGCAGGTGTTTGATTTATTTCTGTCCGGAGTGGATACTTTTATGCCAATTTGGCGTGGTAGCAAAAAAGAAGAATCCCTTTTCTTACGGTTATACAGGAGAATATATGAACAATTTCGTGGGCAGGTTTTTGCAGTCGTCTGGGTGGATTTCCGCCCTTTTCTTGGTGTTGGTCACCGGCGTTGCGGCCGGGGAACCTACCTATAAGCAGGGCGAAACCATTTTTATTGAGACAGGAGTGGAAGCGCCGGACCGCAATCCGACCTGGTATGCATCCATGGTTGCCAAGCCGTACGCCCCGGTATTCGAGATGCTCGCCACGCAGGGCACACAGGGGCGTTATAATCACTATACCTATCCCGTGACACTGAAGGATCTGGTGCGATTCCACGGCCATGATTGCGAAGGCACAACAACGGCAGCCAGTGCGGCGTGGATGGCCTTCAAGATCCTCTTCCCGGACGGGATTATCGACCGCAGCGTGTTACGGGGAATAAGCGGCGAATCGCCATGCTGGTCGGATGCCGTGGCATTTCTGACCGGGGCGCGCCTGCAATACGGCAATCTTGGTTTCTTCAAGGACAAGCAGTACAGTCATGCCATTATACTGTATCGGGAAGATACAAAGGTCGCCGTGCTCGCCACGTGGAAGGAGGGAATTAACAATATTCCCGGTGAGCCCGTCATGTTGCCCGGCAAGATTACATGGACGCCCAAGGTCACGATGAAAGAAGTGGAGGAACTCAAGGCGGTGGTGAAGAAATCCGGCGGCAAACCGACACCTTACCAGGTGGATCTCATGCGCCATCAGCAATGGTTACATATCAATGACATCCTGGAGCACCCCCTGGAGGAGAGTTACCAGGCGCAGGTTATCGAGGACTTCAAATGGGAAGATTGGATCGACCCTGCCAAGACGATCACCAAGCCCCATGAACGCACCGACATGCGGATCAAGAACTATCCGTATCGAAGCAAACCGATCGAATCGGCAGGGGAAAGCGATAAGGGCTGACGCCTTGATGCTGCCAGCGGTTTTCATCTTGATGGTGCCGGATGAAAACCCGGTAATATTCATGTGTCACCGAAGGACGAAATGATGTCCGCATCTCATCCCGATCAGCAATGCGAGGACATGGCCCTGACGCCTTGTAACCGGAATCCGCAGGGGGTGCGGGCGGCGCCATGAATTCCGGCCGACCGGGTCCGCTGCCGTTCTCGCCATCACGAATTTTCCCCAGCCGGCCCGGATTTGACGGGAAGTCGGATGGTAAAGGTCGTTCCTTTGCCCGGTTCGCTGGCAACCTCGATATCCCCTTCATGTTTTTTAATGATATCGTAGGTGATGCTGAGGCCCAGTCCGGTTCCTTTGCCCACCTCCTTGGTGGTGAAAAAAGGTTCAAAGATCCGTTGGCGGATTTCCGGAGGAATACCGCAGCCGGTATCGGAAAAGGCCAGGTAAATATTGTCACCCTCGGCCCAGGTTCTGATGGTGATCTCACCGGACTCACGCAATGCCTGGCCGGCATTGATCAGCAGATTGGTAAACACCTGGTTGAGTTCACCGGCATTACAGACGGTAATCGGGATCTCACCATATTCACGGTGCACGGTGGCCTTGTATTTGATCTCGTTCCAGACGATCTGCAGGGTGCTTTCAATCGCCTGGTTAAGATCGGTTGGCTGGTTTTCGGCCCGGTCGATGCGGGAAAAATTCTTCAGGTTCTGGACAATGTTCTTCACCCGGTTGGTCCCTTCGAGGGATTCTTCAACCAGGCTCAGGACATCGGCAGCGATGTGGTCGATCTTGAGGGTCTTTCGGTCGCCATCAAGAATCTCCAGCAATGCCCTTTGCCGCTCCACCGCTGGATCGGTTATGTCCCTGATGGCCTTGTCCTGGCTGCCGATGAAGGCAAGCAGTTTTTCCGTATACTTTTTCAATGAATTGAGGTTGCTCATCACAAAGCCTACGGGATTGTTGATCTCATGGGCGACCCCGGCGGCAAGCTGGCCGATGGATGCCATCTTTTCTTGCTGGAGCATCTGGGACTGCGCGGATTTGAGTTTGCTGTAGGCGATTTCCAGCTTGCCGGCCAGCTGCCGCAGATCGGCGTTGGCCGTCTCCAGTGCCCTGGTGCGCTCGGCGACCCGCTGTTCGAGCCCTTCATTGAGTTCCTGGAGGGCCATTTCCGCCCGTTTACGTTCGGAAATATCCTGGAGCATCCCGTCCACATAGAGGATTTCCCCCTGTCCGCCGAAGGCGGCCCGGGTGCTCATCATCACCCAGCGCTTGCTGCCGTCTTTGCAGTACATCTCGACTTCGAAATTTTTTACCTCCTTGTTTTCCAGCATCAGTTTATAAAGTTCCCGGCGGCGCCGGGGTGCGACATAGAGCTGGCTGATGCTTGGAATGGTTTTGACCAAATCAGCCGGTGAGTCAAATCCCAGGATGGCTGCAGTGGCAGGGTTGCAGCCGAGGAACCGCCCGTCGGCCGTGGTTCGGAGTATGCCCTCAACGATGTTTTCGAAAATGCCGCGATACTTTGACTCGGCCAGCCTTTCCTGTTCAAGGGCTGTCTCCATGTTTGTATACGATATATAATTTTCCACCGCCGAGGTGAGCAGCGCCACCAGATTGCCGATCCCCAGCAACGCCCCCTCCTCATCGCTTACCCGGTGGTAAAACTCGGCATTACCGGCTGAATTTCCCACCGCCAGCAGGGCCTGGGGAAGGGGGGAAGAAGAGCCGAGGGGGAAGACCAGGTACTCGTTCATCAGCAGCCTGGCGCGGTACTCCGCCAGCTCCTTGCGGACGCAGCCTGCCTGGCAGAATAGATACTCCCGGCCCGCACGCAGGGGGGAAAGAAACGGATCATCCTCCCCGATCACCAGCAAGGCAACAGCGCTCTGTTCCCAAGCTTCGTAATAGCCGTCAAAAACGCGTATCGCATAGCCTGTTGCCTCGGAATCAAAGTGCTCGAAAAAAACCACCCGCTCGTACTGGAGATTGCGGATGATATATTCACCGGTCTGGCGGAAGATCTGCCGGATGTCCAGGGTCGCATTGTTTTTTTTGCTCAGTTCGTAAAGATCCTTATATTCCTTCAACTGGGCGTCGAGTTCCTCCTGGTATTCATAGAGCTTGCCCTCAGCCTTGATCAGCCTCTTGACCTGCTGGGAGAGGGTGGCGTTTTCCTGCCTGAGCGCCGCGATCTCGTCGGTCTGTGGTGAAAGGTTGCTGGGAACGCCCTTATCCATTGAGGTCTCCGTCCTGGGATTTCAGTATACTGCGGCCACGACCGAGGTGAAGTTGTGGAAGCAGTTGTTGCTCACCACCGGCCCGATTTCACCGTAGGTATAGAGGCCGATCCAGGGGATGCCTTCCCCGACCTCCTGCTGCAGGCCGCGAATCAGCTCAATCTTTTCCCGCTCCCGGAGAAATACCTTACCTCGGCCCACGCATTCGAACTGCAGGACGAAGCTGGGTTTCCTGCCCGCCAGCTGTTCCCTGATCTGACTGGAGATGGTCTGCATGCCGCAGGTGATCAACTCCTTATCGCGGCGGACGATCCAGAGTCCGGTGCCCTCACTGACCTCGGACTGGATGATCACCCGTCCTTCCTTGTCGTCCTTGCCGATCATGTACCGAATAATGTACTCTTCATAGCCGTTCTTGAGGTGCTCAGGAGTCATGAATCCCAGACAGACGTTGAGCGAGGTCTTGTTCCAATGTTCCCGCCAGTCCTCGCCGAGATAATCCTGCAGGGCCTCCAGGGCCGGCACGCCGTCGATTTCGTAAATGATATTGCCCCGGCTGCGGGTTATGGTGCGTTTACTGCCCACCGGTACGCAGCCGTGGTTGACTCCCGAGGCGACCCCGCCGCTGCCCGACATCGCCACGCAGCTGAGTCCCTCGGAAAAAATCTCGTCATTGTGATACTGAAAGGTTTTCCGGGAGGCCCAGTTGTCGGCGGCCAGACCGCCGAAAAACGGGAGATGGCCTTGATGGCCTTCCCGTCGCAAGGCGGTCTCGAAGGAGTTCAGAAAGGGATCGAAGTTGAAAACAAGTCCGTCGGCCATGAGAAAGCAGGCAATGCTGTCCGCGCCGAGATAGGGGCGAATCTCCGCGGCCAGCCGTTCTCCGGCAGGACCGGCCCCATCGCCCACTCCCGTGACCATGGCATTATTGAAGCGGAGTTCCTCCGAGCTGATCACCATGACGGCAACGCCGAAATTCGTCTCGGCAACGATCTCGCGGGTGATGATTCCTTCCCCCGAGCAGCCGCTCAGAGGTGCGCCCGCTGTTGCCTCCCGGATCGCGCGGATCAGCGTCTGCTGGTTGTAGCCCACCGTGGCAAAGACGAAGACAAAGTCCGGTTTGGCTATCCCCGCCTTTTCCAAGGCTTGCAGGGCCGCCTCTTTTCCCGCTGCCGCCGGGTTTCGATGATCACTGAAACCCACTCCTGCCGATGTTGCCATAAAATCCTCCCTTGAGGTGGTCGCCAATGGGGGAACAATACATCTCGACCCGGTATATCCCGGGTCTTTTGTAAAAATCCTGTTCTGTCATTTCCAGGGCAGTTGCCGGGAATCAAGATCTTGAGATTTCAAGGTGTTTCGGATTGCCGCCGGAGTTTATCTCCATGCAAATGGAAGCGGGAATGAGGGAATCCCGGCATTATCGAATGTTGCACAAGTTCTACCGTATGTTACCTTCGCGAGCGGCGGGTTATGTGAATTGTGTGGCAATGATGATGTGAACGACACCCGCCCAACAAGCGCTCCTCCCGGTCGCGGGGCAGAACCCGTGATCCGCCACGGCGAGGCGCGCAAAACGTTATGATGCTGACCGGACGCAGGAGAAAACAGCCCGCAGCGGTCAGAAAGCCCGGCCGCGGGAAATCATTGCTGCTGGTCCTGACCCTGGATGACCCGCGCATTCTGGAAGGCCTTTTCCAGGTCGGCCTTCATGGCCTGGAAATCGCCCTTCGCCCTGGTGCGGAGGACCAGGGTGCGCAAGCCTTCCCTGACCCCGGCGTAGGAGGTGAGGATGCTCTGCAGGCGGAATCCGTGTTTCCGGGCTATATCCGCCACCTCCATGATCGATCCGGGCCGGTCCTCAATGGTGACACAGATGCGGTGGCCGCCGTGCCTGATGCCCGTGATATCGACCATGGCCCGGAAAATATCGCGGTCGGAAATGATGCCGACCAGGTTATCCCCGTCCAGCACCGGAAGGCAGCCGATGCCGTCGTCGAGCATGATCATGGCCGCTTCCTCCACCGGGGTGTCCGGGGTGGTAGTGAGGACCTTGGGGTGCATCACCGCCTTGATCCTTGTCTTGGCCAGCAGATAATGCAGTTCATAAATGTCGAGGGAGGTGGCCCGCGAGGGACTGAATTCCTTGATGTCCCTGTCCGAGATCATGCCCTGCAATTTGCCGTTCTTGACAACCGGGACGTGCTTGATGCGCTTCTCCTTCATCAGAGACAGGGCGTCGGAGAGATGATCATCCGGGCCAACGGTAAATACCTTTGTCGTCATCCAGCCGGACACGTACATGCTTAAGCCTCCTTGGACTCATAAAGACTGAAAAGTAACCACCGAGAGCACAGAGCTCACAGAGAAGGAACTGTTTTTCTCGCGGCGTAGGAGCGGGCCTTGCCCGCGATTGAAATATCCGCAATCCCTAGGGTCGCGGGGCATGGCCAGCTCCTACGTCCCGGCCGGCACAACAAGACAGGAAAGAGACTTTCATATAAACGACATGCCGGAATGACGTCGTGATTTTTTCGTCATGCCAGAGGCTTGTTCCGGCATCCGGTGAGGCCCGGCTCCCGGCCTTCACAGCCCCAGGTAGGCTGCCTTCACCTGCGGGTCATTGAGCAGATCCCTGCCCGCCCCCTGCCTGACCACCCTGCCGGTTTCCAGCACGTAGGCCCGGTCGGCGATATCCAGGGTCTGCTTGACGTTCTGCTCGACGATGAGCACCGTGGCCCCCTCGCTCCTGATCTTTCTGATGACATCGAAGATCTCGCGGACGAGGATCGGGGCCAGGCCCAGGGAAGGTTCATCGAACATGAGCAGCTTGGGCAGGGCCATGAGGCCCCGGCCGATGGCCACCATCTGCTGTTCCCCGCCGGAAAGGGTGCCGGACAGCTGCCGCCGCCGCTGCCGGAGCTGGGGAAAGAGAGCGTAGACCATCTCCTTGGAGGCCTGGCGCTGCCGGCGGGCCTCGCCGCGCAGCGAGCCCATGTCGAGATTCTCCTCGACGGTCATCTCCACGAACAGCCGGCGCGCCTCGGGGCAGAGGGCCATGCCCAGGTCGATCCGGTTATACGCCGGCACGCCGCCGAGGGGCTTGCTTTCGAAAAGGATGTCACCGCGCCGGGGACGGAGCAGCCCGCTCACGGTCTTCAGGGTCGTTGATTTGCCTGCACCGTTGGCGCCGATGAGGGCCACCACTTCGCCGCGCTGCACCTCGAAGGAGATGTCCCGGATCACCTGGACGTCGCCGTAATACACGTCTATGTTCCTGACCTCAAGCACTTTGCGCCTCTCCGAGATAGGCCTCGATTACCTGGGGGTTTTTGCCGATTTCGGCCGGCGTCCCCTCGGCTATCTTCTCCCCGTAATTGAGCACCACGATGCGGTCCGAAATGGACATGATCACCTTCATGTGATGCTCGATGATCATGATGGTGATGCCCTTTTCCTTGATCTTTTCGATGATGCGGATGGAAACGTCGAGTTCGGTGTGATTGAGTCCGGCAAACGATTCGTCGAGCAGCAGCATCTCCGGGCCGGTGGCCAGGGCGCGGGCCATCTCCAGCCGTTTGCGTTTGCCCAGCGGCAACCCCTTGGAGATTACCCGGCGGTCATCCTGCAGGCCGGTGAACTCGAGGATGTCGCCCGCGATCTCCTCCGCCAGCCGCCGTTCCTTGGCCCTCAGAAAGGCCGAGGCGATGACATTGTCCAGCACGCTCATGCGCTGCAGGGGCTTCACCACCTGGAAGGTGCGGGCCAGGCCCAGCCGGCACAGCCGGTGGGGTTTCCAGCCGGAGACGTTTTCTCCCTTGAAAAACACCGTGCCGCGCGACGGGGGATAAAAGCCGTTGATGACATTGAACAGCGTGGTCTTGCCGGCGCCGTTCGGGCCGATGAGCCCGATGATCTCCTTGCCCTGGACGGCGAAGGAGACATCGTTAACGGCGGCCAGCCCGCCGAAGAACCGCGACACCTTTTTCAACTCCAGCAGACTCATGCGCCCGGACTCCTTTGGCCGAACAGCCGTTTGATCTTGGCGAAGTCGCCGACGATGCCGTTGGGCAGATAGATGATGATGATGA
>JACQYM010000019.1 GCA_016208225.1 Deltaproteobacteria bacterium
ATGGCAGGATGTGCCCGGACTGCGGCAATGCGGTTGCCGCCTGCACCTGCCGCCGCGACAAACCCGCGGCCCGCGGCGACGGCATTGTGCGGATTTCCAGGGAAACCAAAGGGCGCAAGGGCAAGGGCATGACCCTGATCAGCGGCCTGCCCCTTGATGCCGACGCACTCCGCAAACTTGCCGGCCAGCTCAAGCAGCAATGCGGCAGCGGCGGCACCGTAAAAGAAGGGGTCATTGAAATTCAGGGCGACCATCGCGATCTGCTGCTGGATGAACTCAAAAAACAGGGGTATACGGTCAAGCGCGCCGGCGGGTAGTCTTGCGC
Source organism: Deltaproteobacteria bacterium (assembly GCA_016208225.1). GTDB lineage: Bacteria > Desulfobacterota > Desulfobulbia > Desulfobulbales > SURF-16 > SURF-16. Next base: position 326 of record JACQYM010000019.1, read on the forward strand.
CGTGATGGCTCGCCACGGCGGGCGGGGTCGCCCATCTGCCGGCCGGGAAAATGCGGATACAATTCACGCTGTTCATCCAGGAAGATCAAATTACGCAGACTGTTTAAATGAAGACAAGACCGTCGTCCGGATATCAGAGAGACGGCATAAGAGCGATAACGAAATGGCCAAAAACGGAACAGTCATTTCGTAATGGCACCTCATCAACATCATGGAGTCAGTGCATGAAAGAAAAACAGTGTCCCAATTTCACCAACTACGGTCTGGAAAATCACGGCCTGACCAATCTGAACGAAGTTTTCTGGAACCTGCCCACCGCCGTGCTCTATGAGAAGATCCTCATCCGGGGCGAAGGCCGCCTGTCCCACCTCGGCCCCATCGTGGTGCGCACCGGTCATCATACCGGCCGCTCGGCCCGAGACAAGTTTATCGTGGACGAGGCCTCGACCAAAAAGGATGTCTGGTGGGGCGCCAATAATTCCCCCATTTCCAAAGCCAATTTCGACCAGTTGCACCATCGCATGGCCATGCATCTGCAGACCCAGGATCTCTATGTCCAGGACTGCTTTGCCGGCGCGGACCCGGAACACCGCATGCCGGTGCGCATTATCACCCAGTACGCCTGGCACAGCCTGTTTGCCCGCAACATGTTCATTCAGCCCAGGGAAAATGAACTGCAGAAGCATGTCCCGCAGTTCACCGTGATCAATGCCCCGCATTTCCACGGCTCGCCGAGCATGGACGGCACCAACTCCGAGACCTTCATCATGATCAACTTCAAGAAAAAGCTGATTCTGATCGGCGGCACGAGCTATGCCGGGGAAATCAAGAAATCGATTTTCACGGTCATGAACTTCCTCCTGCCGAAAAAAGGCATTCTGCCCATGCACTGTTCAGCCAACATCAACAAGCATGGCGACAGCGCCCTGTTCTTCGGCCTCAGCGGCACGGGGAAAACAACCCTGTCGGCGGATGCCTCCCGCACCCTGATCGGCGATGACGAGCACGGCTGGAGCGACAACGGCATCTTCAACTTTGAGGGCGGCTGCTATGCCAAGCTGATTCACCTTTCCCCGGAGGCGGAACCGGAGATCTATTCAACCACGAAACGCTTCGGCACCATCCTGGAGAATGTCTGCCTGAATTCCTGCACCCGGCGGATCGATCTGGACGATGACACCTTTACGGAAAACACCAGAGGCTCCTACCACATCTCCTCCATCCCCAATGCCAGCCGGAGCGGCATCGGAGGACATCCGAAAACGATCATTTTTCTGTCCGCCGACGCCTTCGGCGTGCTGCCGCCCATCTCCCGGCTGACCAAGGAACAGGCCATGTATCATTTCATTTCCGGCTACACGGCCCGGGTGGCCGGCACCGAGCGCGGCGTCACCGAGCCGACCCCGGTATTCAGCGCCTGTTACGGCGCACCGTTCATGCCCATGCCGCCGATGCGCTATGCGGAGCTGCTGGGCAATAAGCTTGACCGGCATGACACCCAGGTCTGGCTCATCAACACCGGCTGGACAGGGGGCCCCCCCGGCATCGGCCAGCGCATGTCCATTGCCCATACCAGGGCCATGGTGAATGCCGCCCTTGACGGCCGGCTCAATGACGTTGCCACGGAAACGGAGCCGTACTTCGGTCTGCGGATCCCGGTGCAGTGTCCGGACGTGCCGCGTGAAGTGCTGAATCCCAGCACCACCTGGGCAAATCCCGATGACTACAAGGCCCAGGCTCAGAAGCTGGCCGGACTGTTTGCCAAGAATTTCCAGCAGTTTGCCGGCCAGACCAGCCCGGAGATCCGGCAGGCCGGGCCGTCTCTGTAACCGATTCGAGCGTCCGAAGACACTATTCAGGGGTCAGCGGGAGAGAGCGGTCATGACTGAGCATGAAAAAAACAAGACAGCCACGGGATGCTGACCCCCGGCCAGCGGCGCCGTAGGCGGCCGGCATGGAGAGACGGGGCTGGCGGGATTTCCCGCGCCCTGCCGCGGGTTACCGCAGATGCAGCCGGCTGCCTGCCAGGATGATGATCGCTCCCCGGTTGCCGTGCAGAATATCCGCGCGGCAATCCGGGCGAAATATGACGCGGTCGCGGTCTCGTTAAGCGGCAAATTCTCCTACCCCACCGGCCAGGAGGGGGCCATGCAGCTCGGATATGATCCGGCCCTCATCGCTCTGGCCCATCCGGGTCTTCTGGAGTCGTTCTGCGGCGTGGGCAATCCCTTTTCCCTGGGGCGGCTCCTGCCCGGACAAAGGGTGCTTGATTTCGGCTGCGGCGCTGGCTTTGACATGTTTGTCGCCAGCCGGCTTGTCGGTCCGGGCGGAACGGTTTACGGCATTGACCTGACCGCAAAGATGGCGCAGAGGGCGGCCGAGAATCTCGCACGGGCCGGTATCACTAACTGTGTCATTCGCCAGGTTGATACGGACATCATCCCCTGGCGGGACGATTTCTTTGATGTCGTCATCTCAAACGGGGTTCTCAATCTCTGTCCCGAAAAACCGCAATGTTTCCGGGAAATCCACCGGGTCATCAAACCCGGCGGCCAGCTGCTGTTTGCCGATGTCATCCTGACCAAGGAACTGCCGGCTCATCTGGCCGCCAGCGCGGAAGCGTGGTCCCATTGAATCGGGGGTGCGGTCCCGGTCCGGGACCAGCTACGGCTGCTGCAGGAGGCGGGTTTTGCGGAAACCGTCTGCGCCGGCATGACCGGCTTCTGCACCTCCCCGTACACGGCCGGCGCCCTGTTTACGGCCCGCAAACCGGACAACGGATAACTTTTCACGGAACCATCAGCGCTGCCGCAGGTCTCACTGCTAACCGGAGGGTTTCATGCGGATAAAAAAGCTTCTTCTCCTTGGCCTGCTCATCACTATTGCCCTGAGCGGCTGCATGTCGGCCCAGTATCTGCGGGACCGCCGCATTGCCGAAAACGTCGAGTTGTTCAACAGCTACAGTCCGGACATCCAGGAGCAGATCAGACTGGGCCAGGTCAATCTGGGCTTCAGTGAAGACATGGTGGGACTGGCATGGGGACCACCTGACCGCATGTATGTCCGCACCACGGAGAGGGGTGAGGAGACGGTGTGGATTTACTCCAGCCGCCGGCTGCTCACCCAGACGGACAGGATGAGCGTTCCCGTCCGCGTATACGACGACAGGGGCCGCAGCACCATTGTCTACCGCAACATCTGG
>JACQYM010000305.1 GCA_016208225.1 Deltaproteobacteria bacterium
CTTTATACCCCTTCAGGGGGTATTGAAAAGAGTGCCGTTTATGATCACCATCGACTTTCAAAGCGTAGAGCGTAGGTCGGGTTAGCGGGTGTATCGCGTAACCCGACAAAAGGGGCCTTCCGGCTAACCGCCATCTCCGCAAACGGGATCAACGAACAATGAAAGTCTCGTGTCGTAGGAGCGGGCCATGCCTGCGACCTTCGGCGTTGCGGCGATCTCTATCGCGGGCAAGGCCCGCTCCTACGTCCCCTGTCTGCGCAACAAGACAGAAAAGGGACTTTCATATAAAAAACAAAATGCCGGCGCGCCACGCAAATTCATGTCGGGTTACGGCGATAGGTCCGCCTAACCCGACCTACGGCTGCAATCACGAAGAGTTTTTACAATTGCCGGTTTACAGTTTAGGAGCCAATCACATTTTTTTATGGAATCCGATAATTTGCTTATTTTCCCGCTGCCTGTCAAGTTTTTTATCTCCATAGCCGTCTAAGCCTTGCAAAAAAAATAATTGAGTGGTAAAAGAGTTGGATTTTTACATCACACATCCCTGAGAAACCCCTCTGGTGCCCTTACGAGGGTTGGGGAAAACGGGATGGACGTCAAACCAAAAACAATGGAGATTCAACATGGCTTACATCACAATGAAAGAAATGCTGGTTGCCGGTCTGCACTTCGGCCACCAGACCCGTCGCTGGAACCCGAAAATGAAACCTTATATTTTCGGCGCCCGCAACAAGATTTACATCATCAATCTTGACAAAACCCTGCCCCTCTTCAACAAGGCCTATGAGTCCGTGGTCAATACCGTTGCCAAAGGCGGTTCCGTGCTGTTTGTCGGCACCAAACGTCAGGCCCAGGATATCATCAAAGAAGAAGCCGCCAGGGCGGGCATGTTCTATATCAACCACCGCTGGCTCGGCGGCATGCTGACCAACTTCCAGACCATCAAGAAATCCGTTGACCGCATGAAATCCATCCAGTCAATGATGGACGACGGCAGCATCCATCGCTACAAGAAAAAAGAAGCCCTGGGCATGGAAAAAGAGCTGGGCAAGCTGGTGCGCAACCTGGGCGGCATCAAGGACATGAAGAGTCTGCCGTCCGTCATTTTTGTCGTTGACCCCAAACGGGAAGATATTGCCGTTGACGAGGCCAACCGTCTGGGCATCCCGGTCATCGCCATTGCCGATACCAACTGTGATCCGGACGGCATCGACCATCTGATTCCGGGCAACGACGACGCTATCCGCTCCATCAAGCTGATCACCTCCAAAATCGCCGACGCGGTGCTGGCGGGCAAGGCCAGACGCGGTGAGCATGTTGAGACCGACGATTCGATTGCCGAAGCCATGATGGCGGCCAGTGCCGCTGGAACACTCCCCGCTGAAGAGTTGGATGCCGAATAAGGCGGAACGCCGCCTCAGCAACGCAAAAAAATTATCGCAACTGCTCAGGCAGATGGTCTGCAGGGGGTTACTCTCTCAGCAACGGGAATTACCGGATAAGGCAGCGTTTTGTCCAGTGGCTCCGACATTGCCGACAGACTCCAATCTCCAGATCCAGCGAACCTGAGCAGTTACAAATTATCAACGATAGAGAAGGGCAGAAACACCATGAACATAACCAGTCAAATGGTAAAGGAACTCCGCGAAAAAACCAACGCGGGCATGATGGATTGCAAGAAGGCTCTTGCCGAAACCGACGGCAATATGGAAAAGGCCGTTGACTACCTGCGCCAGAAAGGCCTGGCCGTGGCCGCCAAGCGTGCGTCGCGCGCCACCAGCGAAGGCGTGATCGAGTGTTATATCCACGCCGGCGGTAAACTCGGCGTTATGGTTGAAGTTGGCTGCGAAACCGATTTTGTCGCCAAAACCGACTCGTTCATCGAGTTTGCCAAGAACATCGCCATGCACATCGCCGCGGTCAATCCCGTGGCAATCAAACGCGAGGATGTGCCGGAAGCGCTGCTGGCCCGGGAGAAGGACATCTATGCCAAACAGGCGCTCGATACGGGCAAACCGGCAAATATCGTGGAAAAGATCGTGGCCGGCAAGATCGACAAATTCTACGCCGATTCCTGCCTGCTCGAGCAGCAGTATGTCAAAAATCCTGATCTGTCCGTCCAGGACCTGCTGAACGAAATCGTCGCCACTCTGGGCGAAAACATCGCCATCAAGCGATTTGCCCGCTTCCAGGTCGGCGCTTGAGGCTAACGGGAACTAATCTGCCGTGGACACCTACAAATACAAAAGAGTATTGCTGAAATTAAGTGGTGAAGCCCTGATGGGCGACGCCGCTTTCGGCATCAGCAATGATGTACTGGCCTATGTGGCTGACGAAATCCGGGAACTGCGCGCCCTCGGCACGGAAATCGCCATTGTGATCGGTGCCGGCAATATCTTCCGTGGTATTGCCGGGGCATCGGCAGGCATGGACAGGGCCATTGCCGACAACATGGGCATGCTGGCCACGGTCATGAACGCCCTGGCACTAAGCGACACCCTGGAGCAGAGCGGAGTCAACACCGCGGTCCTGTCGGCCATTCCCATGGAGACGGTGTGCGAGCCGTATTCCCATCGCCGCACCCTTGAACACCTGGAAAAGGGCGACATCGTCATCTTTGCCGCCGGCACCGGCAACCCCTATTTCACCACCGACACGGCAGCGGTGCTGCGGGGGCTTGAAATCCACGCGGATATCATCTGCAAGGCCACCAGGGCGGACGGCGTCTACGACAAAGACCCTCTGATTTTTGATGACGCGGTAAAGTTCGACAGCCTCAATTATGCCGAGGTCCTGAAAAGAAGACTGAAGGTGATGGACTCCGCCGCCATTTCCCTGGCCATGGACAACAGCAAGATTATTCTCGTTTTAGACTTGAATATCCCCGGCAATATCAAAAAAGCGATCTGCGGGGAGAAAATCGGCACTCTGATCAGTGGAGTTGACAATGAGTAAAGTTCTCTTAGAGATGAAAGACAAGATGAAGCACAGTCTGGAGGCCTATCGCCGGGAACTGATGACCGTGCGCACCGGCCGCGCCTCCCTGTCGCTGGTGGACGGCATCAAGGTTGACTCTTATGGTTCCAAAATGCCGCTGAACCAGGTTGCCGCCATTACCATTCCGGAAAGCCGACTGATTGTCATCCAGCCCTGGGACCCCCAGTTGCTGCCGGTTATCGACAAGGCGATTCTGGCGGCCAATATCGGCCTGACCCCGGCCAGCGACGGCAAGGTGCTGCGTATTTCCATCCCGCAGCTTACCGGGGAGCGCCGCAAGGAGCTGGTAAAGCAGGCAAAGAAAATCGGCGAGGAATACCGGGTGGCGGTCCGCAACTGCCGCCGGGATGCCATTGATCAGCTGAAAAAACAGAAAAAAGAGAAGGAAATCTCGGAAGACGATCTCTTCAAGTTCCAGGACGAGGCCCAGAAAGAGACAGACGCCTTCATCAAGAAAATTGATGAAATCCTTGTGGAAAAAGAAAAAGAGGTCATGGAGGTTTAACAGGCTCCCGGTGTCACTATTCTTGGAACTGGACAAAAAATACTCCCTCGGCATGTGGCGATCATCATGGATGGCAACGGCCGCTGGGCTCAAAGCCGCGGTCTCATGCGTCTCATGGGTCACAAGGCC
>JACQYM010000314.1 GCA_016208225.1 Deltaproteobacteria bacterium
GCGCAGATCAGCATGGCCGAGATGAGCGAAGATGGAAAGGTCGATCATGTAGGGCAAGAGCAGGTCGTCAAGTTCATCGGTAATATCGCCTAGTTGCGAGGTGGTCAGGTTCTCGCCGTAAATCGTCAGATCAATATCCGATCCGGGCTTGTAGTTGCCCTTGGCCCGAGAGCCGTAGAGCACCGCTTTTTCAATGGCGGGAAACCGGGCGAAGACCGCGCAGATCCTGGCGATGATGGCGTCGGACAAACCGTACTTCATGCCCCGTCCGTCACCTCGCCGCACAACTCGCTGAAGCGCTTTTCCATGGCTGTGAAGGCGGGGTAAAACCGCGTCAGGATGTCTTTCGCGATGCCCGCGGCAAGGTCGGTGTTATAGGTATGCGAGGTCAGATTCCGGGCCTTGATCATGTCCATCCATGATTCACCATCGCTGATGAGGCCGTTCCTGAAGGCTTCCCGTGTCGCGTTTTTCGAGCCGATGATGCCGATAACGCCCTGTTCTTCCAGGTAATCCTTCAAAACATTCCAGGCAAGTTCGTGGGTAAATTCAAAACCCTGAATCAATCCCTGCTCTTCCAGTTCGGACAAATCACGCTGCCCGGCCAACTCCACCGCCCGGCGCAGGGTTTGCAGCGCCTTGGTGTAATTGTTGAATCGCTGTTTCCACCGGATGTCCTGCATGGCGTGTGCCTCATATTTTGATAAATTTGCGGAATCAATAGCCTTCGGCCAGTTTGTCGCAAGCTTCATGGCTGTATAAATATTTCCACATCACCAAGCAGCCCGCTGATCAATGGCTCCGGCACGGACTGGGATTGGGCCAGGGTGATGCCGCGCATGATCAGCCCGGCCTCTTCCTGGTTCAGCAGCCCTTTGGGCAGTGCCTCGCCGTAAATCCAGACCCCGGCTTCGCGGGCCGCGACCGGTTCATCGAGGCCGGCCCGGCCGGCTGCGGCGGCAAGCAGCGCGGAAAGCAGCAGCTCCACCGCGCTGCTCTGGCACTGCTGTTCCATGAGCACCCGGGCGGCCCGTAGCTTTTCCACGGCCAGGGCCGTGAGCCGTGGCATGCCGGATGCGGTTGTCTGCTGGCTTGCATCATAATAGGTGTGGCTGACCACCACCGGGGAAGCGGCCCCGAGCCGGCTGAGGCCGTTTAAGGTGCAACGGTCGATGACCGCCACCGGCACCGTGGCGGAGAGCCGGGCCGCCACGGTGTCCGCCTCGGCGTCCACCCGGTCGATGACCGCCAGCAGCCCGCCGCCGGAACCGAGAATGCGCTCGATCCTTGATCCCAGAGCCTTCTGCAGCTCTTCGATGCAGCCGGCGATGGCCTCTTCCACGGCCCTGTCCTTTTCCCTTGCCGCCGCAACCATCGGCTGGCCGGGCTCGACAGCCGGGGACGGCGTTTCCATGTTTTCCGCAGTCGCTTCCGCCGTCTCCGCCGGTCCGGCCTCCTGCGGCTGGGTGGTCAGGTCTTCCACCAGGGTTTCCAGTAGTTTTTTCGAGACGCCCACCACATCCTCGGTGGCATCCTCGGCAATCACGTTGTCAAAAAGATGCTGCTTGCCCTGCACCAGGGAGAGGACATGCTCCTCGTAGGAATCGGCGGCCACCATGGTGATGATCTGCACCTTTCTGGTCTGGCCGAGGCGGTGCACCCGGCCGTTGCGCTGTTCCAGCACCGCCGGGTTCCAGGGCACGTCCAGGTTGACCAGCACCGAGCCGCTCTGCAGGTTGAGCCCCACCCCGCCGGCATCGGTGGAGATGAAGACCTGCACCCCGTCGTCCTCGCGGAAACGATCCATCAGTTCGCCCCGTTTGGGCGTGGGCACCCCGCCGTGCAGCCGGACAAAGCCGAGCTTCATCCGCCGCAGCCGCTCCTCCACCATCCTGGTCATCAGCTCCCACTGGGAAAAGACCACGGCCTTGAGCCCGGACTGGAGGCAGAGTTCATCGAGGATGGCGGCCAGCTCGTCGAGTTTGGGCGAACCCTCGGTTTTTTTGTCCACCAGGCCGGCGGCATTGCAGGCCATGCGCGCCTGCTGCAGGGCCGCCATCAGCCGGTTCTGCTCAGCCGGAGTAAGGGGCCGCTTTTTGGCGATGTCGGCGATGAGGCCGGCGGTATGCATGGCGTCGTTGTGCAGTTCAATCTGTTTGGCGGTCATCACCACATCGAGCCGCTGATTGATGCGGTCCGGCAGCTGGTCTTTCACCAGCCGGCGGTCCCGGCGCAGCATAACCGGGGCAATGCGTTGCCGCAGCAGGGAAAGATTGCGGCAGCCGAGCACCTTGCCCCGCTCGTCGGTGACATGGAAATCGATCATGTAGCGCCACAGGGGGCCTAAAATTTTCGGGTCCACCACCTGCATTAAACTGTAGAGGTCCTCCAGCCGGTTTTCCAGGGGGGTGCCGGACAGGACAAAGGCATAGCGGCTGGGCACCAGCTTGACCGCTGAGGCGATCTTGGTGCGCCAGTTCTTGAGGCGCTGGGCCTCGTCCAGGACCAGCAGGTCGGGACGCATGGTTTCGTTGAGCATCGACAGGTCGCGCAGGAGCAGCTCGTAATTGATGATGAAAAAGCCGCTGTCGCGCCGGTACTGGGCCGCCCGGGCCGGGGGCGGCCCCTGGATGATCTGGCACTCCCGGCCGGCAAATTTTTTGATTTCCCTGGCCCATTGCTGTTTCAGGGAGGCGGGGCAGACAATGAGGGTTTTCCGGGCGTTTTCATGTTCCTGCAGCCAGACGGCGGCGCTGATGGCCTGCAGGGTTTTGCCCAGCCCCATGTCATCGGCCAGCAGGGCGCGGCCGGTGCCGGCGAGAAAGGCGGTCCCTTCGATCTGGTAGGGATAAAGCCGGGCGCTGATGCCGGGCAGCCTGCCGTTGCCGGATGTGATCCGGGCGCGGATCTCCGCGGCGCGCAGCCGGTGGGCCGCGGCCGTGGCCAGGCGCCGGGCGTAATCAGCCGCGTCCTCGCCGATATTGATGTCGCTCCGCTCGCCGACTGCCTCCTGCGTCCGGAAGAAATTGTCCGGCAGCCTGCCCAGCAGCCCGCCCGCCGCATCAAAATAGTCGGCCAGGATGGTTTGCAGTTCCCGGGGCATGGACGGGGTGCGGTGCAGACGGAGCTGCGGCGCATTCTCCACGTCCCAGGCCAGGTACACATAGGGGAAAGGGGCGGGTTGCTCACGGAACTTTTTGTATTGCGGATGTTTTCTGATTTTATGCAGCACGGCCTCGATATGCTTGCAGGTGCCGAGCTGGTTGTTGGCAAAATCAGGACAGGTGCAGAAATTGGACCGGCGATGGAGACTGCGGACCGTGACCCGGTAGTGGCGGGGGAAATGGGTGGTGGAGGTGACCGAGGAGGCCCGCCAGGCCCCGAACCAGGGCTCGCCGTCCACTGATTCCACCTGTACCTCGGAACGTCCCCGTTTGATCCTCTCCTTGATGGCGCTGTCCGCGGCGCTCATGAGCTGGCCTGTTTCGCCGCGCCGGTCGGCATAGGCATACAGCACGGCCACCATGTGGCGGCAGGCCGCATCATCGGCGCAGGCCGTGCACTGGCAGGTAAAAACCGGGGCGCCGCCGTCGGTGAGACGCATCTCGGCATCAAAAGGGATGTCGGAATCATCGTCCTCCACTCTGCCCCAGAGCATCTCCTGGTCGTGGGCCAGGTCGATGACCCGGTTCTCCTTGTAGTAGGCCAGCCCCTGGCGGATGGTTTTGTCAGCGGCGATTGTCTGCAGGTCTTCCCGATCAAAAAAGTAAGGATCACGGTCCATGGCATTGAGCGTATCGGTCTTTGTTTTTCTTCATGTCTGGGGTTAGGGGCTGTTACGAAACCATTACATTAATGTCGCAGGGGCTCAGCAATAATTGATATCACGTTTGCCAAGGCCTTGAAGCGTCCGTCATTCCGGTACTCTGTGCCGTCCCCGCTTGACGGGGGCAACCGGAAGTCAGCCATGCAGGCATGACGACATGGTTGCAGGGTGTTATTGTAACTATTAAGCCCATTATCTCAGTATGTTACAGCAATTCGCAAGGTTGTAGGGAATAAGACGGGGCAAAGGGTTTTTACCTTAACGCCAAAGTTGAAAAAAGGCAATCCCCGCAGGTTGAGGGAAGGGGGCATATTCCGCTGATTCGCCGGAACCTTTGTCCGCCTCTCGTTCGTGGACGTGCCTGACCGGTTTTGCTCCGGGTGATTGGCTTTTCACTTAACTTTTCCTTTTGTCGTGCTCCTGCTCAGCGCCGGGCATTGCGGATAGCCGCAACGGCGAATTTGTCTGTCCCCTGCCATCCCGTAGCAGTTTTTCCTTGCAAATTCTGCCAATGAGAGTTTTGGTTTTTTGGGCCGTTGTTCATTTTTGAAAACAGGGGATGGATAGGCAGCAGCATGATGGAAAATTTGCAAGTGATCACGGGGTGGCCCAAAGAACCAGAGCTTGATATACCTTTTTGACAAGGACGCACAACCAGACACTTCATCGGACCCAATAAACGTCGGCGGCGTTACCGGCAAGTCCTGTGGCCGGGTCCGCTGAGTTTAGAGTTATGCTTTTTTACTAGGCATCATAGCCTTAAGTATTTTCGTGTTCGGTGTGTATTTTCTGCCTATTTTTATTAAAAGGTTAAGCTCTTGCAATTCTTTTATGTCTCTAAGTACTGTAGCCCTATTTACCGTGGCGTATTTTTTTGCAATACTTGGATTGAGTTCGATTAGTTGGTCAACATCAAGCTCCTTATTGATTGGTATACTAAGGATTAATTCCCTTTTTCTTTTAAAAGAGTCTCTTTTGGTATACTTAATATCGGAGAAAGCCTCATAGATATAATTATGCCAGAATATGACAAATTGGCTTTGTTGTATCAAATTCAAGTTTTCATTCAAACCATCTCGAAATCCTTGAGTAGCATATTTAATAAAAGCAGACAAATTTCTGTTTTTTCTGGCCATATCAAGTTGTCTATAATATTCAGGCCGAGTCTGATTGTAAAAATTAGATAAAATATGTGAAACTATGCTTGGTAATCCAGTCCTTAACAGAATATAAAATTCAAGCAATCTTCCTGTTCTTCCATTACCATCTCCAAAAGGATGTATCCACTCAACATAAACATGAGTAATAATCGCTTGAATGACTAAAGTAGAAAAGCTTTGCCCATCACTATAATGAAACTCTTGCTTTAACCAATTGCACAATGTATTAACTAATTCAGGAACAAATTTATAGTCTGGAGCCAAATATCTACCTACTACACGATTGTCATCTCTGAACCTCCCGGGGATAGCATCAAAGTGGCTACCAAGATTTTGACCTATCATTCGGTGAAAGTCCTTAATCAGTTCTGGGGTAATAATTCTAACTTTATCCTCAACAACTATTTCTCGGAGCAATTCATTGAATGCCGCTAAAATATTCTTCACTTCAATTTCAAGGTATTGCATTCGCCAAGCATGTATGAACATTCATTGTCTAACTCCCACTCTTTTTTGAAAGAAATATGTTTATGGGTGTCCATTTTGTCGCCTCCTATGTATTTTTAAGTTGACAAAATGACCGTATCATTTGTATTTTTGTATGTCAATAAAAACAATAAAAAATACTGCATAACCACCGTATCAAGGCTGACCGGAACCAACGCTGTCGCATCCAATTGGCTCCTTGGCCGACGGCTTATGCGGAGCGTCGGCCCCTGTAAAGTGACAGGTTTTTCTGTAAATCATCATCGGAAGGATAGAATCAATGCTGCAGTTGCTCGGAATTGTACTCATTGTAAGCTCTCTGGTCTTTGCAGCTTACTGGATAGCGAAACAGAAGCCGGCCAAGACTGCTATGCTCTTCTTGTGCGCAATCTCTGTTTTTGCAGGTATGTTTCTGACGATGAACGAACGCGCTACTGAAATAACCATCGAGAAAGTGGGCACTATAAAGGCTGCTGCTCACCAAGCCACGGTTGATGCTAAACAAATAGCTGAAATCAAGGAGCGAATACTTGCTCAAGGGGCAACTGTTGACCTCGTTGCCAAAGAAGCAGCGGAG
>JACQYM010000315.1 GCA_016208225.1 Deltaproteobacteria bacterium
CGGGCTGCTCCGTATACCACGACATCAAATCCATGTTCGGCGATGACCAGGAAGTGCAGACCAATCCTGAAGTTCTGGCCATGGAGGGACTGGACGAATTCAGTCATGGTGAATACAGCAGCGCCCTGAAGATCTTCGGCGAAATCCAGGAGCGGTTCCCCTTCAGTCGCTTCAGTCTCATGGCGGAACTCAAATCGGCCGACTGCCACTACTATCTCGCCCATTACGGCGAAGCAATCAGCGCCTACGAGGAGTTTACCAAAAATCACCCGACCAACGAGGCGATCCCGTACGTTTTCTTTCAGATCGCCATGTGTCACTACAACCAGATGGACACCATTGACCGGGACCCGGGCAGCGCCATAGATGCTGAAGCGGCCTTTCAGAAACTGCTCCGCCTCTATCCGGTTTCGCCGTATACGGAGGAGGCAAAAACCAAAATCCGGGCGGCCCGTGATTTCCTGGCCAGTCACGAATTGTATGTGGCCACATTCTACATGAAGACCGAAAAAATAGAACAGAGCAAGGCCCGGCTGCAATTCCTGCTGGATAACTACCCGGACAGTTCCATTGCCCCGGAAGCTGAAAAAATACTTGCCCAGCTGGAGGCCGGTGAGCCGCCGAAAAGCAAATGGCGCGACTGGATTCCGGAGATCGGCCTGCCGGACTGGTCGGTATTCGGCGATTTCGGCAAGGTTTCGACGACAACTCCGCCGGCCCAGAATTGATCAAATCGCAAGTCTTTGCACCACAGAGCACCCGGAGAAAACTTCACGGGGTTTACGGTTGTCGGTTTACAGTTTACAGCCTGCGGGCAGAAAGATTCCGCAGTTCCTTTATTTCAATGCTCAACTTTCTGAGTTGTTGAATTGTGCGATTTTACAATGAGTTGCATGATATAAGCAGCATGCAATCCGTCATGCCGGACTTGATCCGGCATCCAGCAAACGCCCGGATACTGGATTCCGGCTAAAAACGTGCCGGAATGACGACCGGAAATATTGTAATATAATTCATTTCAATACGTTGTACCAACTCAGAAAGTTGAATTCAATGCCTTATGCAAACAGGCGAAACTTGATTTACTTTCCATAAACCGTCAACTGTAAACCGTTAACCTCCTGTTCTCTCTGTGCCCTCTGTGGTTAATTTCCGCCACCTGCGGTCGTAACGCTCCTGCTCGCTGTAGATGCAGCCGCAATAAGGCTGCCGGTAGAGCCCCATGCTGATCGATCTGTCAATCCCCTCCTGCCATCCCTGCCGGAAATCCCGGTAATAAAACGGCACGCCATACCGGCTGCCGGCGGCTTCCGCCTGACTGCGGATCAGCTCGTGCTTCTGGTAGCGGCTGTACAGCAGCGTGGTGGTGAAGGCATTCGCCCTGACGGCGGCCGCCTGCTCCGCGGCAGCGGCAAGACGCATGGCATAACAGAGGCCGCAGCGTTCATCCTCATGAAAGACCACCTGGCGCAGGAAATGACGCAAGCCATATTCCCGGCGGATGGTGACGGCGAACCGCGTCCGCGCCGCCAGTTCCTCCAGGGCCTGAATCCGCTTCCTGAACTCCCGGAAGGGGTGGATGTTGGGGTTGTAAAAGAAGCCGTCCACCGTCAGCCCCTCCTGGCGCAGCACATCGAGGGGATAGACCGTGCACGGCCCGCAGCAGACATGCAGAAGGATCTTCACGGATTGCGCACCTTGAAATCCTGGGCATTGATCTGATACTTATGGATCTTGTAATTGATGATGCGCAGGCTGGTATCGAGCAGTTCAGCGGTTCTGGTCTGGTTGCCGTTGGCCTTCTTCAGGGCGTCGATGATGAGCTCCTTTTCGAAATTCTCCACTGCCGCGGCAAGGGACAGGGGGTTTCGTTCACTGGTGCTTTCCGAACTCTGCAGCGTGGGCGGCAGGTGATAACTTTTGATGGCGTCTTCATCGCAGATGAGCACCGCCCTTTCGATGCAGTTCTGCAGTTCCCTGACATTGCCCGGCCAATGGTACTTCATGAGCAGATCGATGGCCGGAGTCGAGATGCGGGAAATATTCTTGCTGTTTTCCGCACAGAACTTCTGCAGGAAATATTCGGCCAGCAGCAGCACATCGGTGCGTCTTTCCCGCAGCGGCGGCAGATACACCGGAAAAACATTGAGCCGGTAGTAGAAATCCTCGCGGAACTGGCCGCTTTCCACCGCTTTTTCCAGGTCCTTATGGGTGGCGGCGATCAGGCGCACATTGCACTTGATCGGTTTTACCCCGCCCAGCCGCTGAAATTCCCGGTCCTGGATGACATTGAGCAGTTTCACCTGCACCGCCAGGCTGAGGTCCCCTATCTCGTCGAGAAAGATGGTGCCCTCCTCGGCCTGTTCAAAACGTCCTTTTTTCAAGGTATTGGCGCCGGTAAAGGCCCCCTTTTCATGGCCGAACAGCTCGCTTTCCAGCAGGGTCTCCGGCAGAGCGGAACAGTTGACCACCACGAAAGGTTTTTTCTCCCGCTTGCTGTTGTAATGGATCGCCTTGGCCACCAGGGTCTTGCCGGTCCCTGATTCCCCGCGCAGGAGCACGGTGGCGTTGGAGTCGGCCACCCGGTACATCATCTCGAAGACTTCCTGCATGCGGCTGCTGTTGCTGACGATATTGCCGATCTGATATTTGCCGCGCAGCTCTTTTTTGAGCAGGGTGTTTTCCCGTTCAAGCCTTTTGCGCTCCTCATTGACGGCCAGAATGCGGGTCACGGACTGGGCGATGAGGCCGCTTAAAATGGTCAGAAACCGGAGGTCCTTGTCAAAGTCTAGCCCCTCCCGGTATTCCCGGTCCACACTCAAGGCGCCGATCGCCTGCTGGCCGCGTTTGATGGGCACACAGATAAAGGAGACCATCTTCTGCTTGATGTCACCCCTGGAACGGGTGCGGTTCAAGAAAAGGGGTTCTTCGCTGATCTGCGGCACGACGATGGGCGCACCGGTCGCCACAACCCGGCCGGTGATGCCCTCCCCGACCTGATATTTCCCCCGTTTTCTGGCCTCGGCGGTCATGCCGTGGGCCACTTCGATTTCCAGAATGGCGGTGGCGGGGTTGACGATGCTGACCGTGCCGTTATGCATCCCCTTTTTCTCGGCCAGAATCTCCATGACCTGCTGGAGACACTCACGCAGGTCCATGGAGGAGGCGAGAACTCTGGTTATCTCATACAGGGTTGTGGTTTCAGCCAGTTCAAATTCAGCGGTTTTCTGATCCATTTTCTCTTTCAGGAGCCGTAAAGGGGCCGCTCCGAAATAACCATGCCATTTCTAACCATTTCGGTACGGCCCGTTATGCCGTGTCGATCATCCGGATGACGTCATTATTTTGCCACAGCAGCTTCGGCAGCAGGCAAAGATGGCCGGAATTTACGGGTAAAGTAAACGATAAAAGGGAAAAAGACAATTTGATGTTGCAGGGCGGGACGGCAAAGCCGTCACTTTGCGGACGGCTTTGCGGCGGGCAACTGACTGATGGACCGGCAGGGGAATGTGTTATTTGCTCACTTCCGACATGGGGGAAATAAGGGTCACATCCTTTCGGCTCAGACTCAGAAACCTGGTCTTGGCGATCAGTGCCCCATCCGACAGCTTATAAATCGAGGCATCGGTGACCGGCAGATAGGAATGGGTCGATTCGGTCATGAAATCCGTTAAGCGCTCCTGGGGAAGAGTATGTATTATGCCTTCGATTCTGAGACTTACCGTTAATATGATGACCTCAAATGAATCCTTGTCGATCTTTACGTACATATGCACCCCGACAATACAAATTGTAAACAGGATAATGGATGGCACGGCCAGTGGTGCCGCTGCCGTCAAACTTTGTAAAACAATATCATCGCCTTCCGCAAATAGCAAGCAATCTCTCCCCAAAAAAAATGGGGATATTTTCTTTTTATTCCCGGATGATATGGGCCTCCAGCAGGGCGGCCCAGGTATCATATCCGTTGTCCGTCAAATGGACGCCGTCCTCGAAAAAACAGCGGCTTCCAGCCTGTTCCGCGGCGACAAAAGAATCGCAGACATTCAGATATTCCGCCTGGTTGCGCGCGGCTATGGCCCGGAGAGAGATATTCAGGCGCGCCACCGTATGGTCCGCCAGCCAGGGAAGCTGAAACGGCAGCAGACTTGTCACCACCAGCCGCGCCTCGGGCAGGGCGCTGCGCACCGTGGCCAGAATCTCCTCATAATCAGGCAGAAAGCCGTAATCCTCCCGGACCAGATTGTTGGCCCCGATCATCACGACAATCATATGGACAAAACCGGCAGCGGCCAGCTCGCCGGGAAGGCGCGCCAGCAGGCCCTGCACCGTTTCGCCGGGGATGCCGCGATTGAGGACGGTCATGCCTTTGAAACGCGCCTGCCAGTCATAAAATGCGACCAGCGAGTCACCGAGCAGCAGAATGCGCATTGCTTTTTTCATAGCGGTAAGCGGATAAATTCTTAAGGAATCAACTTTGTGGGACAAGCAAGTTGGCGCTCTGTGCGCTCCGTGGTTACTATTTAGTTTTTACGATTTTATCAAAGTTGATCGGTTCATGATAAAATTTTTATTACTTTTTCGCGGATATTGCCACATTTCTTTGCAAGCAGCCGGACAGGCCATTCCGAAAAAGATAACAATTACCATTTACTTTTTAACCGATCATTCTTATTATAAAATAAATCATGGAAAAGAGAAACTGCGCTGCGCGGTCTCATCCACGCAACGGAACCATCATTCGACAGGAGGAGAAAATGGGCTTATTCCAGAAGATCGGCTTGGTCGCCGACATCACCCCCACCATTGACTGGCAGCTTATCCCGGCGGAAACCTTCGGCATCTTTGAAAGCTGGGGGGGCCGGGAACGGATCAAGAGCGCCAAGGAACGATTTTATTATTTCTTCATCGACACCTGGGAAGACCCGGCCACCCTCTGCCTGATGGAGCGCGGCATCAAATTTGCCCGGGTATTGGCCCGCATTGACGCCCCCCAGGAATTGATTGACAATGCCGTCAGGAAACAGGGGAAAACCATGGGCATGGATAAAAGTTATGCCATTGACGACCCCCTGAGAAAATGGCTGGAGGAAAATGTGGTAAATACCGACGACGATTCCAGGGTCATCCCGCTGGAAATCATCGTGGAAGAGGAAGCCATGGAAACGGGATTGCCGGGTCCGGAAGCGGAGCTGCCGGCAGGCCTTCGTCAGATCACGCTGAACAGCACCCCACGGATTCTGCAGGAAAAAGATCTGCCGGCCATCATCATACAGGGTAATTTTTTCGACACCCAGCGCAACAACAGAGGCCGCTTCACCAATTTCCTGGTTGACAACAATGACGGCCTGACCGTAACGGACAAGGTCAGCGGTATCATGTGGCAGCGCGGGGGCTGCGATATCAACAGCATCAACAAAATAAACGGTTATATCCGGAAGATGAACGGCGGCAGATTTGCCGGGTACGGCGACTGGCGGCTGCCCACCATTGAAGAGGCGCTCTCGCTCCTGGAGCCGGTGCTGAATCCCAAGGGACTTTACCTGCACCCATGTTTCTCAGCAGCGCAGCCCTTCATCTTTCTGGCGGAAAGGCGTGACCCGGGCGGCTACTGGTTCTGCGATTTCAAACAGGGAACCGTGTACTGGGCCTCGGGTACTATTCCGGGAGGTTTCGGCAGGTTGTGCCGCAAAATATAAGGGAAAAGAAAAACAGCCATCCGCCATGCAGCGCGCCCGGTCTCCGGCAAAAGGGGCACCGCATGGCGGAAGGCCTCGGTTACGGCAGAATCCTGTTCACCAGATTAATGATCTCTTCATTGCGAAAAGGCTTGTGCAGGGAGGCATCGGCCCCCAACGGCTTTACCATGGGCAGATAGTCGTTCCCCTTGCTGTCCCCGCCCGACATGGCAAGAATCTTCACCGCGGGGAATTCACGTTTGATCTCAATAATGGTTTCCAGTCCTTCTTTTTCCGGCATGAAAATATCCGTGATGACCAGGTCGAATTTCTCCTGCGTCAACAATTTCAGTCCCACTGCCCCGTTATCGGCAGTGACCACGGAATGACCTTGCATTTGAAAGACGCGCTGCAATAAGGTGCGAATCTGTTCTTCATCGTCTATGACAAGGATATTTGCCATTCAAGCACTCCAATATAAGCCGCAATACGGTTAAACAGCCCGTCCCATCCACCATGAGCGGGAAACTATTTTATTCTTTCCCCGGTCAGAATATCGACGATGCCATTTTGTTCCTCTGCGGCGTCTCCGCCTTTGCGATTGCCTGCAGACGTTTCCGGGTGGACCGGAGGAGCTTTTTTCACATGCACTGTCATATCAGAAAAAATGTTCGGCGGCAATTGTTCAATTGCTCTGCCAGTAGTTGATCTGTCGGCCGGCTTCGCATCGTCCGTTTCCGTCAGGCCGTCCAGCCCGCCCTCCATCACCAGCTGCGCCAGAGCACCCAGGGCGTCGCTCACCATTGCCATGCGGCCGGCAAGTTCCGGATCCACGCCATACAGGGCGCCCCGGGCAACACTGATGACCTCAAGACAGGCGAACACATCTTCAATGCGGCGCAGGTCGTAAACATGACCAACCGAGTTCTCCGCTCCCATGCAACCTCCCCCAATCAATCCAAGGTGCCCGCAACGCGGGCAGCAAGCAGTGAATTTCTATTATACCATACGAAACTAAACCATCCTCTTCAAGATATCACATAAAATATCCTAACACGAATACCGTATCGCAGGCTCGGAGAAGTTGCTGCCCTGCCATGGGTGAGCGACCCACCCGCCCGCCGCGGCATGCGGCTGGATCCTTATCAGCCCTAAAGTAATTGTCTTCTCAAATAAAATATGCGATAATCAGCAACGTCGGCCCGCACGATGCGGCAGGAAACGGTAAACCACGGGACATCCGGCGAACGATTTTTTCTCGGGAACCTGCAGGGCATGAATTCACGCTACACCCTCCGTGGTGAAAAACATTCGGATATTTTTACGGGATCAGGGGCAATGACAGGAAAAAAAATTCTGGTCATCGAGGACAACGAACTCAATCTGGAACTTGTCCGCACATTGCTTGAGCTTGCCGATTTTGCCGTGCTGGAGGCTGTTGATGCCGAGCAGGGCATAAGGATTGCCCGCAAGGAACAGCCGGATATCATTCTTATGGATATCCAGCTGCCCGGTCTGGACGGTTTTACCGCCACCACGAAAATCAAAGCGGATCCGCTGCTCGGACACATCCCGGTTGTCGCCGTCACCTCCTTCACCATGGCAAGCGACGCAAAAAAGGCCATGGAGGCGGGCTGCGTCGGCCATATCAGCAAACCCATCGATACCCGCAGTTTTGCCAACGAGGTCAAATCCTTTATCGGGATCGGCAAATGACCTGTTCCTCTCCCCCCCGTTCATGGGGAAATCTGCCAAGCTTCCTGCTGTTCCTCCTTCTCCTGCCGCTTTCTCTGTCAGTTCTTTTTTCCGCCGCACCGGCCCATGGCCAGCAGATCCAGTATATCACGGCGCCGGAAGTAAAAAACATGATGGAAAACGACCCGAGGACAGTGGTGATCAATGCCCTGAGCAGGATCGAATATGACGGGCTGCACATCACCGGCTC
>JACQYM010000327.1 GCA_016208225.1 Deltaproteobacteria bacterium
CATGACGATCTGCTGCGGCAGGGCGGCGTAATAGTTCACCACCTCGCCCATGGCCTCATTGCCCAGATAGGGGCTGAAGGTGATGGAGTTAAAGGCCAGGAAATTCGGGAAAAACAGGTCAAAGCCGAAGGAGCCGACATTGGCCGCTCCCAGGTCCGAGACCATGACATCAAAGGTGACCGTACCCCCGGCCAGGGTTTCGGCCAGAATCGGGGTCAGTTCAATGACCGGGGTGGTTGCGGGCATCGGGGCCGGCGGCATGGTCATGGCGGCCGGGGCCCGGTCAACAAGCACCGAGAGCAGCAGGAGCAGCAGGAACAAGGTTGTTTTCTTCATCATTTTTTCCTCAAAAGGTTAATTTGGTATAAGATTTTTCCATCACAAAGCACCCGGGGAACACGGGAGAAATTTTTTTATCCAGTCACTGTTCTCTGTGGACTCTGGGCGCTCTGTGGTAATTTTCCTTCTTTGCTTTTCCGCCCAAGCCTCAGGGGCAGCTTTTCCCTCCCGGCATGGTGAAGCCTGCCGTCAGAAAACGGGCGTCCGCCATGGTCAGCACGCCATCATCATTGAGGTCATAGGCGAGCCGCTCAAGATCGGTCAACTGCCGGTCGCGCAGGGCCTGCATGAGGGCGGTCAGGTCGGTGCGGTCCACACAGCTGCTGTTGTTGATATCGGGGGTATGGCGGTCGACATCGGTGAGGGTGGCCATGAACTTGACCAGGGCCATGCCTTCCATCGGGGCAAGGCCCAGATCGCCCATGTCGGCGGTGTTGACGTTCTCCGCCACTTCCGGGGCCGGGAAAGGCGGCTGCATGGTGCACTGCGCTTCAAAGGGCACATCCCGGCAGTTATAAAAGTGAACGACCATCATCAGGTCTTTAAAGTAACCGTTGTGACCGTAGGACTTGACAAACCCTGGCGCAGGCCGTTTATCCACGTTCCTGAGGGTCACGGTCCGGTGCTTGCCGTCATTTTCCGGGGCATACGCCGTGTAATCCCGCACCCGGCCCATGGCATCCTGCGCATCAATCGTGGTGGCCAGAAATCCGCCAAGACCGTTATCCACCCACTCCGTGCCGGCGGGATTCCACTCCGGGGCCATGGTATAGAAGGGATTTTCCGGATTGGCCGGGATACCCAGATTGTGGTACATGAAGTCGGTAAAGAGCGGATATTCGCTGCCGTGTCTGGGCTCAAGCAGGTGGCAGACCGAGCACTTTCCCTTGGTGTTGAAGACCACCAGCCCCATGAGTTCCGTGTCGTCCAGGCCGAATTTCTTGAACTTGGCCATATTCATCATATTGATGGCGGCCACCGGCGGAATCTGCTGCCCGTTCATCCTGGCCCTCTGCAACCCGCGCCAGAAGGAATCGAACTTGGAGCTGAAGGGATTCACCTCGGCCGACCGTTCATAGGCCGCGATGGAGCGGGCAATACGTTCATAGACCGCATCCGCATTCTCCTCACATTCCACGGCGCCCTCCCCCCACACCTCTTCGAAGAGGTCCGCATAGACGGACTCGCTCACCTTGAGACAGACACTCATGGCATCCGCGTTGTTCATCTCCAGGGGGTTGAGAAACGGTCCCATGGCCTGTTCCGCCAGGGGATCATCAAGGGTCCAGCCGGTGGCCCGGCCGTCCCAGAAGAGGCCGCCGCCAAAACCGTTGCCGCACGTCCCCTCCCCGCCCATGCCGTTACCGCCACCTCCCATGCCCCCACCACCTCCCATGCCGTTACCGCCGCCGCCCATGCCGCTGCCGTTCAGTTCACCGCACATATGGAGGATGGGATTGAACCCCGCGTAGGCGGCCGAAGGGGGTTTGCGGTTGCCGAACCGGCCGGCCACCGCGCCTTCGACGACCGCACCCGCGGCGTTGATCGCCGCATCCGGCCCTGTCCAGCCTGTTTTCGGGTCATGGCAGTCGGCGCAGGACTGACCGCCGGGGGTGGAGAGATTCGGGTCGAAGAAGAGCATCTTGCCCAGGGATTCAACAGGGGAAAGCTCCCCGGCCGCTGCTGCCGTCCCGTTGGCCAGCAGCAGGAAGCAGGCCCATGTACACATCTTTTTTACACTCATTTTGGTTTCTCCTTATCATTAAAACTACCGGTTCGGCACCATGCCGAATATCTCGCGAAAAGTGCAAAGAGTCAGCGGTCCCTGCCGCAAAACCCTTTTGTTGTTCTCATTTGCCAGGGATCTCTTTACCGCCTGATCTGAAAGGTTGCGGCGGTCATGGCGGTTGATTTGGCGGTTGAAGCCTGATACATGCTCGCCAACGCCGCTATCTCGGGGGTGACATCGCTGCTCATGTCATCAAGAAAGGCAAAGGAGAGCGGCTGATAGACCAGTTCAGCGGTGACGGTATAGCGTGCGGCCTTCATGCCGGCCAGACGGAAGCCGATTGCATCGCTGCCGCCGGTAAAATCAGGGTCCGTCAGGGCGGCGCCGGCCACCTTGATGTCCGGAGATACGGTCGCCTGGTTGAAACCCGTGGGCAGCAGACGATTGTCCTTTACCACATCAGCGGCGCGCAACAGGGTGCAGGTGACCGCGCCGAGATTGTCGGCCATGACCGCCTCATAGGCCTGAACCTGATCCGGCGCGGTGATCAGCTCGTAATGGGGCTCAAAGGTTGCGGGATTGGCATCACTGTCCAGTCCCGCCACACTGCCGTCCGCATTGATGCGGCCCGATTCGAAAACGGTGCGGCCGCGGGCGTCGCTCACCTTGACATGCAGAATCAGGCGGCGCAGGGGGATGCCGGAGGGCAACTTGTGGCCGGAAAGATTTTTCACCCGCAGATCAAAGGCCAGCACATTGTTGACCAGACTGCCGCCCACCAGCTCAATGGCGGCTGCCGACTGGAGCATCTGCTCCGTTTCCTGCATGGTGACGGGAATATTGGCGTCGGTGGCGCCGAGTTCCGCCGCATTGTTCTGCAGCAGGTCAAGCAGCAGGGTATTGCCGCCGACCAGTTTATGGGTGGCGAAATCATCGCGCAGGGTATTCAGCCACATGGGCCGGGAAGCCATGACCACGCCGTTGGTGCGCGGCATGTGGCAGTCCTGGCAGCTCTGCCGGGCCGGGTAATCGCTGGCCAGCCATTCGCTGTAGGTCATCTGCTCGGGAAATTCCGTGGCCGGCGTGCTGATGATGTTGCCCGCCTCGTCCACGTAGGGGGTGCGGAGGTTATGGCAGGTGGCGCAGACGGTTGATTCCTTGATATGCGGACTGTAGGCAATGGTGTAGCTGACCATGTTCAGCATGGGCATGGCGAAAACATTGTCATAGGGGCCGTAAATCCGCCTGTCCTGCGGATTCGGATAGGTGTCCACCGTATAGTGGCCTGAAAATCCGGCATCGGTGCCGAGATCGACGGAATCGGCGATCTGATGGCACAAGGTGCAGCTGACGCTGTCCATGGCCGCATCGTAGTAAGGGTCCGCCGGGGTCAGTGTCCCGTCGAGCAGGTTGATCTCGTCGTCATGATATACGGCTTCGGTGTTGGCCATGGGCGCATGGCACCGGCTGCACTTTTCGTTGATTACCGCGGCCAGACCCGGATTTCTGGCCAGCTCGCTGCTCACCTTGGCCCGCCAGACCGGGTCCCGGGAAGCATGGGCCATGACGGTGGACGACCAACTTGTCTCAATGGAAACATCCACGCCGTTTTCATCAACCAGGCCATTGTGGCACATCTTGCAGTTGCCGGAACCGGAGAAATGGAGGGTGGTAAAGAGGGTGTCATAGGATGCCGTGCCGCCGCCTCCCCCGCCCGGACCGGGACCATAACCACCGCCCCCCATGCCATGGCCGCCCGGGCCGCCCATCCCGGCAAAACCGGGGCCTGCAAGGGCAACCAGGAATGTACAGCCAATTGCGAACGTCAGATATTTCTTCCGCCCTTTCATCATTTGTTCCTCCTCATTTTGCATTGAATCGGTAACCTTCCGGCTGAGACGCGGCCGATATTCCGGCAGGGGTCAACCCGAATGCCTCCTCCTTTTTTGGTGGTAGATATCAAAAGGTGTGCCAATGAAAACAAATCAATATTATCGGGATGTTATCTTCTGCGAATCCTTATCCGGCAGCCAGGGTGCGGCAAAATGTCCCACCGGACAGGACACAATCCGTTTGTAATGGATTTTCGAAGGGTTAGTGAGGAGTGAGGAGTAAGGAGTGAGGAGAGTGGAGGGTGGAGATGCGGGGTCGGGTCGGGCTGTCAAATTGCAGCCCGACCGCGGGTTTGCTTGACCGCGTTTTATTTGTTGATGAATTCGTAGAAAGTCTATTTCACCACGGAGATCACAAAGTAAATATTTTTAATTACGAGTCTCTTGCAAAATGAGTCAAC
>JACQYM010000020.1 GCA_016208225.1 Deltaproteobacteria bacterium
TGTTCTCGGCATATTCCCGGGCATCCTGGATTTCCGTTTCCAACGGCTTGTGTTCACGTGCTGTTATTTCAAGGGCTGCACAATACTTGCGAAGTTCGGTGATCTCATGAACTAATTGCGCTTTCGTTTTTTTGTAATCTTTCATGTCAATTCTGTTTTTCCAAAAAAAATTCGTAACCTCTCCTAAGTTACCCAACCATCAAGTCGCGGTGTGCGCAGGAAGCGTCAGCGTCGGCCCCGGTCGCGGCGCAAAGCACCGATACAGACGAGGAACGTGCCGAAAATCCCGGCGATAATCATTGTTTCGCCGAGGATATGGTGCCAGCCAGCCAGCGGAGCAATCGCCAGCATGGCGCCGCTGATCACGAGCGCCGCGGAAGCGATGGCGCCGGTGAGACGTTCGAGGTTGCGGCTGACACGGCCTCCCAGGGCCTCCACAGCCGGAGCCTGCAGTCGGCCCAGATTGCCTTCGGCGAAACGTCGGAGGACGCGTCGCGTGTCGCCGGGGGCATCATTGATCAAACGATCCATTTCGCGCGCCAGCTTGCCTGTCTTGTCCTTTATCCGCGCCAGTGAGAAGTGCTGCGCGGTCAGACGCGAGATCTCTTCGCGAAACGCTCCCAGGTAATCATGGTCCGGGTCGAGTTGGCGTATCATCGATTCCAGGATGACGAAAGCACGCGTCAGGAGGAAAAACTCGCCGGGATTGTGGACCCCGTTTCGGCTTCCGGCGCGCAGCAGCGAATCGAACGCATCACCGATTGAAACATTCTCCAGGTCGCTTCGGTGGATTTCATAGATCACTGCCTTTATGTCCAACAACAGCGCCGCGCGATTGACCTTTTCGTTCGCCGATGTCATTTCGAGATAAGCCTCGGTGGCGGCCCGCGCATCGCCATTGACTACCGCTTCGAGCAGGAGTGTCAGCGAGTCGCGCATCGGCTCGTCAAGCTCGCCCGTCATCCCGAAATCGAGAAGGGAGAGCCTCCCGTCGGGCAGAACTAAAACATTGCCGGAATGCGGGTCGGCGTGGAATAACCCTTCTTCGAAGATCGTCTGCAGCATCAGCCTTACCAGGGTTTTGATCGCCTGCGGCATCGCTTCCGGGTGCAGCCTGGCGTAGAGATCCACCCGTTCGCCGGCCGAAAACTCCATCGTGAGCACGGTTGCGCTCGAACATTCCGCCACGACATCCGGAATCCAGAGGTCGGGGACATCTGTCAGTGCGGTGCGAAAAAGCAGTATGGACCGCGCTTCTCGTTGAAAATCGGTTTCCCGATTCAAACTGCCGGCAAATTCACGCACCAGAACAGGGAGGTCGAGGGCGCGCAGACGCGGAAAGAAGCTTTCCCCCAGCGCTACCAGGTAGGTCAGCGCCGCGATATCCGTGGCAATCATCGCTTCAAGGTCGGGCCGCTGCACCTTCACGGCCACGTGACGTCCGTCATGCATTGTCGCCTCATGCACCTGGGCGATGGTGGCGGCGGCCAGCGGCGTCTCGCTGAACGATGCGAATATTTTCGTCAACGGGGCGCCCAGTTCGACTTCTACTGTCGCGCGTACTGCGTCAATGCCCAGCGCCGGCAACTGGTCGTGCAGCAGCTCCAACTCATCGATGTAGGCATCCGGCAGCAGGTCGCGCCGCATCGCGAGCACTTGTCCGAATTTGAGAAAGGTCAGTCCCAGTTCCTCAAAGGTTTCCCGTATCTCTTTCGGCGGCGGCCAATGGCTCTTGCCGCGCAGGGCGCCCAGGAATTTGTGCCGGACGAGCACGCGCAGGATTTGCATGAGTCGCGGCGCCGCGCGAAACAGGCTGCTTTTCTCCGGGTCGATCAATACAGCCATGCATCCCTCCCAACAATCAAGTGTAGAAAAATTCCGGAAATAACCTGAAAATTAACCACAGAGAGCACAGAGCCCACAGAGATAACTAAATGTAATTAAAAATATTTCTCTGTGACTCTGCGGTCTCCGAGGTGAAATAGAATTTTTACGAATTCATCATATCTGTCAACATGCAAACATTATACCGAATAATCATTCGTATTATGTTGACCAGCTCTTATGGAAACCATGGGTCTTGAGTTTCCGGTGCAGGACCTGGACTGCTTGATGGGCAAAGAGTGTAGTTAGGGATTCGGACTGCGAGATGGTGGGCGAGATGGGGCAGATCACAAACGAGGGCCAAACAGGGCGGTGCCCACCCGCACCAGGGTGGCGCCTTCTTCCACGGCAACCTCAAAGTCGCCGGACATGCCCATGGACAGTTCAAAGCCCTGCCCCGGGCCGAAATAGCCCCTGGCGGCGAAGCCTTCGGCCATCTCCCGCAGTTTCCGGAACAGGGGACGCACCTCCTCCGGGTCGCTCACATAGGGCGGCATGGTCATGAGTCCCGCCACCTGCAGGTTGGTGAAATGCTGCATGGCCAGCAGCAGTTCCTCGGCCTGTTCAGGCGCCACTCCTTCCTTCTGCGCTTCACCGCCCACATTCACCTGGACCAGCACCGGCAATACCCGGTCCGCCAGGCAGGCATGTTTATCCAGGGCCTGGGCCAGTTTGAAACGGTCCACCGTGTGCACGAGATCAAAGAGCAGGGCCGCGTCCTTTGCCTTTTTTGACTGAAGATGGCCGATAAAATGCCAGTGAACGGCGCCGCGCACGAGGCTGATTTTTTCCCTGGCCTCCTGCATGTAGTTTTCGCCGAAAACCGTCTGGCCGGCGGCGACGGCCTGCTCGATCCGCAGCGGCTCGACTTTCTTGCTCACCGCCACCAGCCTGACGGCCAGGGGATCACGGCCGGCCCGCAGCGCCGCCTGTCTGATGCGCCCGCGGATGGCATCCAGATTATGCTGTATGTCCGTTATCATGGTTTTGTCCCGCCCGGGCGGGCCTCGGGCTCGATGGTTATACCGAAGAGTTTTCTGACATTGGCGGTCGTCTGCTGCGCCACTTCGCCGAGTTCCACGCCCTTTATCCGGGCGATTTTTTCAGCCGTATAGAGGGTGTAGAGGGGCTCATTCGTCCTGCCCCGGAAGGGCACCGGCGCCAGGAAGGGGGCGTCCGTTTCCACGAGCAGCGCGCTCAGGGGGAGCGAGCGCACCGCCTCCTGCAGCATTTCCGCCTTGTTAAAGGTTATCACCCCGGGAATGGAGATGTAAAAACCGAGATCGACGAATTTTTCGGCGATTTCCCTGTCCCCGGAAAAACAATGGATCACGCCGCCCGCCGGAAACGGGCCGTTCTCCCGCAGCAGTTCATATATCCGGGCATGCGCCTCCCGGTTATGGATAATGACGGGCAGCCCGATTTTTTTTGCCAGCTGCAGCTGCCGGACAAAGGCCAGCTGCTGGATGTCGAGCGGGGCATAGTTTTTCACCGTATCCATGCCGATCTCTCCCCAGCCCACCACCCGTTCGTGACGGGCCAGGCTCTCCAGGGCAGCCAGGGTTGCATCGGTTGCCTCATGGGCATGGTGGGGATGGATGCCCACCGCGGCATAGACGCCGGCATGGTTTACGGCATGGTGCAGGGCGGCTTCCGAGCTTTTCCGGTCGATGCCGATGGTGATCATGCATTGCACACCGGCGGTCGTTGCCCTGCTGATGATATGTTCAACCTCGGCGCTGCTGCCCATCATATCAAGGTGGCAGTGGGTATCAACCAGAACTGACCCCTGGTCAAGGGCGGGCAGGAGAATATCTTTTTTCTTTTTGGACACGGTATGGTATCTTTGCGGTTACAAATCTGTTTTCACCACGGAGCACACAGAGAGCACAGAGAAAATATTTCTAATTACGGTTAGTTATCTTGGTGGACTCTGTGGTCTCTGTGAGTAATCGTTGGTTTTTTACGGGCCATGGGGCCGCCTGCTCAGCTCATCTAACAAATTATTGAAATTCCTGCAACAACGGGGTAATTATCTCAGGAGCCAGGGGCCGGAAGAAAAAAACGATGATGACGAATCCTGTTCTACAAGCCATTTATGCCCGCCGCAGCATCCGGGAATTCACCGATCAGGATGTGGCCCTGCCGGACCTGCGGGAGATTGTGCGCGCCGGCACCTGGGCACCTTCCGGTCTCAATAATCAGCCCTGGCGTTTTGTCATTGTCACGGATGCGGCAATGAGAACAAAAATAAGCGAAACCACAAGTTATAGTCACATCGTGCTGGCGGCCCGGGCCCTGGTCGCCGTCTATCTCGACACCGGCGCCATGTATGATGCGACAAAGGACCACCAGGCGGCCGGGGCCTGCATTGAAAACATGCTGCTTGCCGCGGAGGCACTGGGGCTGGGGGCGGTGTGGCTCGGGCAGATTTTGAAAAACAAGGAACAGGTAAATACAATTTTTGATCTCTCTTCACAGTATGATCTCATGGCGGTGCTTGCCATCGGTCATCCGCTCCATCATCAGCAGAAATCGGACCGGAAAGGACTTGATGAATTTATTTTAAAAACGTTTCAGTGCGGGTACGCAGATGATTTCTCAAGACAAACAAGGTATGTTCGTTCGTTTTATCCCCATTCTTCTCGTGTTGCTGCTGCTGGCCGGCTGCACCACTTACGGCGGCAGGGGAGGGGACAGTTCGCAAGGCGGAAATGTGTCTTCCAGCCAGCCCTATTATCCGCCCGATTTCAGAGAGGTGCTCATCCCCGATGGCCTGAACATGAACCGGGAAAATTCCATGTATATCAAGACCAGTTCCTTTAACGGCGGGGTGTTGAATTTCGAGGGCCGCATCGACGTGATTTCCCTGTCTGATTTTTTTGAGGGCTCCATGCCCAAAAACGGCTGGAGGCTCTCCGGCGTGGTCAAGGCAAAAAATTATCTGCTGATCTTCACCAAGCCCGACAAAACCTGCATGATCACCATTTCCGAAAACAAATTGAATTTCAATACAATCGTCAATATTTATATATCCCAGGAAGCCGCCGACGGAGCGGGTGGAGCAATGGCCCCGGAAGAGTCTTTTTCCGTTGCGCCTCTCGAATAACCCTTCTCTGCACGGGACGCCATGGCAGCAGTATTTGAAAATAAAAATATTCTCTGCGGCATAAGCGGCTCCATTGCCGCCTACAAGGTGTGCGACTGGGTCCGGTCCCTGCAGAAAGAAGGGGCTGAGGTCAAGGCGGTCATGACCCGCGCGGCCACGAAATTCGTGTCGCCGCTCACCTTTGCCGCTCTGACCGGCAACCCCGTCTATGGTTCGATGTTTGCCGTCCGGGATGAGGAAAGCATTCCCCATATCACCCTGGCCCGGGAAAGCGATCTCATCCTGGTGGCGCCGGCCACGGCCCAGACCATCGCCCGGCTGGCCCATGGGTTCGCCGATGATCTGCTCGCCGCCATCGTGCTGGCCAGCGAGGCGAAAATCGTCGTCTGCCCGGCCATGAACTGCAAGATGTATCTGCATGCGGCGACCCAGGAAAATATCCGGAAGCTGAAGGAGTACGGCTATCTGGTGCTGGAGCCCGAATGCGGCATGATGGCCTGCGGCGAGGAGGGACCGGGACGCCTGCCGGAATGGGTCCAGGTGCGGGATGCGCTGATCAAGGCATTGTCGGCCCAGGAGCTTGCCGGCAAAACGGTTCTCGTTACCGCCGGTCCCACGGAAGAGCCGCTTGATCCGGTTCGCTTTCTGGGGAACAGGTCATCCGGCAAGATGGGCTACGCCATGGCGGCCGTGGCCCGGCAGCATGGGGCCAGGGTCATCCTGATCAGCGGCCCGACCAGGCTTGCCCCGCCGCCCGGCGTTGAACTGATCGACGTGCGCACTGCCGAGCAGATGTATCAGGAGGTGGTGGACCGGTTTGACGCGGCGGATATTATCGTCAAAGCCGCGGCTGTTTCCGATTTCAGGCCGACCAGGATGTCGGCGACGAAGATCAAGAAAAACGGGGAGAACATGGGGCTCGAGCTGGCGCGGAACCGGGACATTCTGCAGACGCTGGGGGCCATGAAGCAACAGAAACCAACCCCGCCGCTGCTCATCGGCTTTGCGGCGGAAAGCGACAATCTCCTGGCGTACGGCAGGGAAAAGCTGGAGAAGAAAAATCTCGACTTTATCGCCATCAATGATATAACCGCCGCTGACAGCGGTTTCGGGGTGGACACCAACCGGGTGATTCTGCTCGACAGAAAGGGCGGGCAGACCAATTTGCCGCTGCTCTCCAAGGAGGAGACGGCCCGCGCCATCTGGAGCAGGGTCATCGGTAAGGGATAGTCTGTAGGGGCGGGTTCCAAACCCGCCCTGGGTAGATAGTCGGTAGGGGTACCTCTTGTGGGTACCCTTTGTTTTTTGGCGGGCAGCCAATCCCCCATGAGCTCTGTATTGTCCACCTCATGGCAGGGCAACCACAAGGGTTGCCCCTACAGGTCGTTTCAATCATCGACTACCGATGATACCATTCGCAATGGCAAAATAATCAGTACCCGTTGGGTAAAAATCATGGCAATGGATTCGTAGGGGTACCCCTTGTGGGTACCCTTTCGTCCGTCGTGAATGCCTCTGTCCCCCCTGTGGGTACTCAAACCCGATGCGGCAGCGGATTCCCCCTGGCAGGGCAACCACAAGGGTTGCCCATACGGGAGCATTCCCCTCATTTATTCCCATATTGAAGATGTTTGTTCGGCACCACCCCATCCCCCACCCGACCTCCCCCTTGAAAGGGGAGGAGCATGAAGGGCACAATGAAGGGGGAGGGGTAATCCGCAATAAAAACAGGGAAGAAGCCCTGTAAGGGCACCCTCATGGGTTCCCCTTACCTCGGATAGGGCAACCACAAGGGTTGCCCCTACGGGGGGGCATTCCCATCATTTATTCCCATATTGAAGATGGAAACACCTGCTGTAGCCGTTCAGCATGAGCTGCGAAGGTTATCGCAGATGCCGCGAAGGGCGGTGCGGCGGCATGAGTACTCCCTCCCCTTCAAGGGAAAGGAAGGGGTGGGGATGGGTTACCTTGATTTCTGGTTTCAGCAACAATTACCCCATCCCACACGCGGCCTCCCCCTTGAAAGGGGAGGAGCATGATTGATTGTAGGGGCGGGTTCCAAACCCGCCCTGAATGGAAAATGAATCACCTGCCCCTCTGCTCCGGCTGCTTCTCTTCCCCGGCCGGTTCCGGGGCGTCCATGTCCGGCAGCAGATCCAGCGGGAAGGTAATGGTGTCGAAGACAAAATCGATCGCCGCCTTGCCGATGGCCGTGGGCGACAGCACGCTCAGATCAGGCTCGCGCAGATTGCCCGTCACCCGTACCGGATAGGTGAGAATGTGCCGTTTCTTGCCGCCGATGATCCGGCCGACCCAGGGCACCATATTGATGATCTTGTCGATCGATTTAAAGGGCACGATAAAAATGGTGAGGTCCGACTCCAGGTCTGGCAGGTTGATATTGCCCTGGGCGATAATGTCCATGCCTTCCCCCTCCATGACCGCCTTGTCGAGGATGAGCAGATTGTTGGCGACATGGCCGTCGATTTTGAGCACCTTGTAGCGGAAGCCGCTGGAAAAGAGCCCCTGATAGAGATCGGTGAAGTTGATCAGTTTGAAAATCTTGGACAGGAGATCCATCTTCTGCAGGATGCCATCTTTCGCCTGCAGGTGCAAGGTGCCGGAGGCGAGGGTGCCGTTCTCGTCCGTCAGGCTGGCATTGATGGCAAACGGTCCGGTAATCAGCGTGTTCCTGACCCCGGCGCAGGGGAGAAATTCTTCAAAGAACGGAAGGGAATCAGCGGGATTTTTCAGCAGGAATTCCTTGCTGCTCCCGTTGTCCCGCCATTTCAGGGTGCCGTCGATGGCAAGCCCGCAGAAGTTCGAGTCGATCAGGAACAGGGTGATGGCAGTCGGGTCGCTGAAATCGATTCTCCCGGCGAACGGGGTCAGTTTGTAACTTGCCGCCTTGCCTTCCTTGATCGATTCGGCAAGCTGGAATTGCTCAGCCTCAAGCCTGATTCCCCCGGTGATCCTTTTCGCTGGCCGGCTGGCATCATCACCTGGGTCAGGCCCTTTGATTTTCTTATAAAAAACGGAGAGATCATCAATAAAATGGGTCAGCACCTGCTGGGACAAGGTCTCGGCATGGAATGCCAGGTCCAATGCCACCTCCTGGGGATGAAACAGCAGGTCCCCGGAACCGCTTATCTTTTCGTTCTCAAAGCTGAACCCCAGATCATCGATACGGAGATGCTCCCGGTTGCCGAGCAACGCGGCGTGGGAAACGGCAACCTTGCGCAGGGAGTTCCCCCACAGCCATTCAAGGTCCCGGGCCTCGGCCCGGCCGTTGAAGGAAAATCCGTTTTTCCCCTGCATCGGCAGCGTCAGTTTGAACAGGCCGGACAGTTCACCGTTGAGGATGGTATGTCTGGTGAAAATCGCGGCCAGGGTTTCCCAGTCGAGCCGGCCCTGAAAGGCGATTTCCGGAGCGGATGTGCGGCTGTCGCCGCTGATGGTGACCAGGCCGTCCTGATCTTTTTTGAAGAAATGCAGGCTTGAACGCGTATGCCGCCCCTCTGTGACATTCACCTCTACCACGGCCTCTATCGGCAGGCCGCTCAGGGATTTGTTGGCCAGGGTGCCGGAAATATCAAGATCCCCCTCCGCAAAGTTTATGGCGAATTTTTTGATTTCGCAGGGAATTTTCGGGAAGAAGAGGGTCGGAATCCAGTTTTTGCCGGCGAGCCAGGCGCCCTGGGCCGGGGAGATCGGTCCGTCAAGCATCAGCCGGCCGCTCCAGTCGGCAAAGAGGTTGTGTGACAGGGTGGCGGACAGCGCCAGCGGCGAATCAAGAAAGGCGAGGCTGGCGTCCGCCAGGCTGACATGGTTTCTATCCATCTCCAGGGTGCCGCGGCTCACCGGGACTGGTGCCGGCAGCTGCGGCGAGGTGACAATCATGTTTTCCAGGCCGGCGCTCAGCGCGTATTGCCAGTCAGCCGGCGAGATGAAAGGCCCGTTCACCTCGCCTTTGCTCACCACCAGCTGCCCTTCGGCCGAGGCGATAGAGGGGGAAAGGGTGGCGGCAATCAGCGGATAACGCATGAGTTCCTTCAGGAATGAGCCTGCCTCAAGGGTGGCGGCTGCACTCTTGACCGTGAAAGGCATGCCGCTCTCCCCCCAGATAAGATTGCCTGAACATTCAACGAGTTTATGGGGGCCCACTTCGGCGGCAAACTGCCGCCACTCCACCTCATGGCCGTAAATGTGCAGCATGCCGCCCTGCAGATTGATGGGCCAGCTGATCCTCTCGTAATTCACGGTGGAACCCTGCAAATCAGGGATGCGGACATCGACCGTAAAATCCCGCAGATCGTCGCCAATGGTAAGATGGCCCATTTTCCGTCCCTGGGACGAGAATTTGACCACTTCGCGTCTGAAGTTGTCATCGTCAATGAGATGGTGCAGGGTCTGGGGCAGGGTGGCGAGGTCCGCGTCAATATCAAGATCAAGGGTAAA
>JACQYM010000328.1 GCA_016208225.1 Deltaproteobacteria bacterium
GACACAGATAAACGGTATTTTTAAAATTTCTAAGTCCCTTAGGGGTTAAGGGGTTTAGGGGGGTGGATGCACCTTAAAAACCGAAACATGGGGATGGGATTTGAAAAAAGCAAACGCGCGGCTGCTTGCCATTGACATTCTCTGCCAGCGGCAGGAGACCGGCCAGCCGGTGGACCAGATCAGGGACCAGGTCCTGCAGCAGGCCCTGCTGCCGGAGCGGAAGGACGCTCAGCTGGTCATGGCCCTGGTTTATGGCGTCCTGCGCCGGCAGCGCTATCTTGATGCCATCCTGCAGAATTTTTCCAGCCATCCGCTGCCGAAAATGAAAAATCTGACCCTGCAGGCCCTGCGGGTGGGCCTCTTGCAGCTCTGCTGCATGGACCGCATCCCGCCATCGGCGGCAATTAATGAAACCGTCAATGCCTTAAAAGAGTCGAGGCAGCCCCGCTGGCTCACCGGCTTTGTCAACGGGCTGCTGCGCGCCATTGCCCGGCAGGCCGATACCCTGCCTGATCCGGAAGACGAAAAAAACATGCGGCCCGCCGCGGTGCGGCTGAGTCATCCGGACTGGTTCTATGCGCGCTGGTGCAGCCGGTATGGCGAGGCGGAAGCCACTCGCATCTGCCTGGTCAATAACCGCCAGCCCCCCCTTGTCCTGCGGGTCAACACCAGGCTGACAGCCAGGGAGGAATTTATCGGCAGGCTGGCAACGGCAGGTATCCGCGCCCAGGCCGGCCGCTTCTGCCCCGAGTCGGTGGTGCTGCCTGAGCACCGGGGAGAGATTGCCGGCATTCCCGGTTATGCCGAAGGCCACTTCATGGTGCAGGATGAAGGAGCCCAGCTCATTTCCCTGATGATGGCGCCGCTGCCTGTCGGGGCATGCCTTGACGCCTGCGCGGGTCTTGGCGGCAAAACCGCGCATCTTGCCGGACTCGCCCCTGCCGGCTGCCGGATCATCGCCGTCGAACCGAACGGCCCGCGCTGCAAACTGCTGGCGGAGAATGTCCGGCGCCTGGGGCTGGCGTCCATTGTTACCATCCACCAGACCACACTGGCCGACCTGGGCGCGACCGGCACCGCCCCTTTTCAGGCCATTTTGGTTGATGCCCCCTGCTCGGGCCTGGGTGTCATCCGCCGCCATCCGGATATCCGCTGGAACAGAAGCCCGGCAGATCTCCTGCGCTATCCGCGCGAACAGCTCGCCCTGCTCACCCAGGCGGCGGGGTTGCTGGCGCCCGGCGGGGTGCTGGTTTATGCCACCTGCAGCATCGAGCCGGAAGAAAATGAGCTGCTGGTGGCAGACTTTCTGGAAACCCAGACCGGATTTACCCTCAGCAGCCCTCCTTTCTTTCCCCCGGAGGCCCGGCAGTTCATCAATGAGAAAGGATTTTTTCATACCAGGCCCGATGAGACGCTTGACGGCTTCTTCGCCGCCAGGTTGATGAAAAGTGAAGAGTAAGAAGTGAGAAGTGAGGCGAAAAATCTTTCCACAAAATTCCGCAGGGGCGGGTTTCATGCCCGCCCCTGCGCTCCCCGCCCTTTTGCCTAATGCCTTGTGCCTGATGCCTATTATAATGGTTTCCGCATCTATTTCGGCGAACGAATATCAAAACGCGGCATCCGCAACATCCTGCCGATCTCTTCCTTCAGATTAATCTGATCCGGATTCTCGATGCTGTATTGCATCAGGCTGGCAAACAGTTCATCCTGCTCCATCGGATGGGCATGCTCGCCGGGATGCTCTCCCTCCAGCTGAATATGGGCGGCCCAGGGAACAAAATAGTTCGTTGCCGGGAAATCGTCGAATTCTGATATATCGAGATTAAGGCCGGCGATATAGAGAAGATTTTTCCCTTTGTATTCCGTGCCGCGCCGAATGGATTCCACCACCCGGGTAAATTCCAGCTGGAGGTTGATCTTGGCGGCTCGCAGGGGAGGATTCTTGGCGGTAACGATGTTGGGCATGAATTCGATGATATTTCTTTCCAGCAGGATCGATTCATCTGTTTCATGAAAATCTTCCCGGAAGAAAAACATGTCTTCGGTCAACAGATTGCCGATCGGTTCACCCTCCCCGGTTTTCCAGACATAGCCGGTGGCATCAATACGCTGCCGGAAGCTTTCGGATACTTCGTAGACCTGTGAGGTGCTTGCCGCGGTAACAGGCCGGATTATACCGCCATTGTTCATCTTGGCAATATGCTGCAAACGCAGAACCAGGCCATCCTTGACCGGGTGGAAGGCAAAGTCGATGAAGGAATTCTTGACGGTGATCAGATATCTGTCCTGTTGCTCGTCACGGTGCAGGAAAATTCGATCTTTGGCAAAACTGTACTGTTCCAGATAGGGGGTAATGACATGGGTGAGTTTGCCGCAGGAGTCGCCGACACATCTTCCTATCCGCTGCGGACGGGCGTATTTTCCATAAACACCGGTATCAGGATCATAGCCCACATGGCTCGCCTGGACAATGACGAGGTCTTCCCCGTGATGGGCGTGGGGACCGTGGCGGTCAGTGGCCATGATGCCGCCGACCCGGCCATGGTTAAAGGGAAAGGTGCCGAAATGCTTGGTAAGAAGAATGATGGGCAGGCCCTGATTTTCATCCGAGCAGAAAGCCCTGGACGGCATGATCAACCCCTTTCTGAAACCAAGCGCTTTACAGAAGTTATAGAGCCTGGGAACAAACTCAGGATAGGGCATGGCCAGGCCGTCGACCTTGAATGGGGCAAGTTTTCTCGTCACATAGTATTCCCGGTATTTCCCGTGCATTGTCGGTATCCTCCTTTGCCGATCTATTATTTTCTGCTGACTGCCCGTTTATTTTTCTGGCATCGCTGGGTAAAAATACTCAAGAGGTGTTACTTATTAACAGGTCGCACATAAAAAAAAAAGAAAATTAATCGGTGTGCATTCGGGAAAAAGAGGCAGGGGATTGCTGGGAAAGCGGATCTCTGCGGCGCGCAGGCCTGATGAAAACAGCAAGGGGCGGCAGAAAAAGGGCGGCAGGGCAATAAGGACGGGAATACTCATTCCCCCGCAGAGGCAGGGGAATGAGTTCCGTTCTATTTAAAATAATTGAGCAGGGCGTGCAGGGTGGTGAGGGGGTGGGGCGGGCAGCCGGGAATGAACAGGTCCACGGGCAGCAGTTTTTCCAGATCACCGACCACCTCGGGGCTGCCCCGGAACGGTCCGCCGGAAATGGCGCAGCTGCCGCTGGCGATAACAACTTTCGGGGCCGGGACGGCCTCGTAGGTGGTGAGCAGGGCGGCCCGCATATTAATGGAAATCGGCCCGGTGACATGAATGCCGTCGGCATGCCGCGGCGAAGCGACAAACTGGATGCCGAAGCGGGAAAGGTCGAAAAACGGGGTATTGAGCACATTGGTGTCCGCTTCGCAGGCATTGCAGCCCGCAGCGGAAACCTGGCGCAGCTGCAGGGACCGGCCGAAGAGCTTTTTAAAATGGGCCTTGGCATTGTCGGCCAGCCTGGGCAGATTGCCGTCGGTCAGCAGGTGCTCCCGCTTGGCCGCCGCCAGTTCGAAATTCTGGGTAAAGGTCACAAAATCCCCTTTGGACAGGGTTTCGCATTGGCCGCAGAAAACGCAGCGGCCCAGATCGATCAGACCATGCTCAACGTCAATCGCATCCTGGGGACACACATCCGCGCATTTGCTGATCAGCGCGGCGGAGCAGTTCTTCTTGATCTGGGGCACACCGCGGTATCGCTTATTGAGCGTAATCGGGGTCTTCGGATATTTCGAGGTGCGATACCCCTGCTCTAGTTTATTCTTTATAATTTTCAGCATGACAAAATCCTCATCGGCATCGGGCGCAGGAGCTGCGGCAGCCGGCGTTTCCGTATCTGTTTTCCAATCGCAGCCGGGCTGTTACAGATCAAAGCCGCAATAGGAGAGGTTAAAGCTTTTATTGCACAGGGGAAAATCGGAAATTCCCTGATTGCGCAGCGCCATGGCCAGACCGGTCCAGTTGTGAAAAGAGGGGTCCTTGACCTTGTAGCGCAGAATCTCTCCATCCTCCCGGGTCAGCAGGCAATGGGAAACCTCCCCCCGCCAGCCTTCGTTGATGGTGACGACAAACGATGCCGGCGCCAGTTTGCAGGAACAGGCCGAGACGCTTGCCGTTTCCACCTGTTTTGCCAGCAGCGTTTCCAGCAGCATGAAGGAATGGACAATTTCTTCTCTTCTCACCACGGCCCTGCTGTTCACATCACCATCGGTTTTTTCATTGGTATTGGCAGGCAGTTCCGGATAACATTCGGTGGGAAAGCTGACCCTGGCATCATAGGCCAGGCCGGAGGCCCGGCCGGCGTACCCGACCAGACCGAGCTTTTCCGCCGTTTCCCTTTTGACCGTGCCCGTATGGTCAAAACGGGCCTGGACCGTGTGGGCGGTAAAGAGCAGATCACAGACGTGGGCCACCTCCGGTTCCGTTTCCTTGACTTTATCGATCAGCATCTGACGCTGTTCGCTGCCCATGACAAAGGCCACGCCGCCGGGCCGGACAAGGCCTTTGCCGAACCGGTTGCCGGAAAGGGCCAGCAGCAGATTCAGAAACTCGCCTCTGAGCCGCCCGAAATAGGCGGCCGGGGGATTAAAGGCCACGTCGCCGCTCAGGGCGCCGAGATCGCCGACGTGATTGGCAATGCGTTCCAGCTCAAGGGCGATGGTCCGCACGATTTTCGCCCCCTCGTCAACCGGCAGCGCAGCCAGTGATTCGATGGCCTGGGAAAAGCAGAGACTGTGGCCGATGGCGGTATCGCCG
This sequence comes from Deltaproteobacteria bacterium, assembly GCA_016208225.1. Lineage (GTDB taxonomy): Bacteria > Desulfobacterota > Desulfobulbia > Desulfobulbales > SURF-16 > SURF-16. The sequence goes on from JACQYM010000328.1 coordinate 4,786, forward strand.
GCAATGCCTTCGACAATAATGGGCATGCGTTTGCGGGGAACGTTCAGCAGCATCTGCTCTACCCCGCGGAACTGATAGCCGAGCTGAATCTCCAGATGCAGCACCTCTTCGCCGATGCACTGAAAACGGAAATGGCCCGGTTCGATGATCCCGGCATGCACCGGGCCGACCGCCACCTCGTGAATCGCCTCGCCCTCCACGGCGAAGTACTCGTAATTGCCGGGGATATCTTCCTGGTAATCATTGCCGAAGATGTCCTCTTTGTTCCGCCAGTTGGCATGATAGCGCACATGCTTCAGCCACGGATGATCAAAAGGCCGCACCCCGTACTGTTCGGCGATCTCCCGCTCGAACATGTGAAATTTCTCGCTGTCGGCGGTGAGGGCGTGATACTCGTCGGCCAGGTCACTGCCGGCCACGTACAGCGCGCTGTCATGGCGCAGCACCGCCAGGACCTTGAGGGCGGCATGTTCATCTTCAAAGGCAAAAAATTGGACGACCTGGCCGCCGTCCGCGGCAA
>JACQYM010000329.1 GCA_016208225.1 Deltaproteobacteria bacterium
CCCAGGCCGCAGAGCCGGCCGATGCTCAGGACCATGAGGAACATGCCGAAACAACCGCAACCGAAGACCAACATGACGGCCACGATGACGAGCGGGCCGGGGAAGAGACCCATGCCGAAGACATCGTCATGCTGGACGAGCATGAAATGGCGCAATTCGGCATTACGGTCGCCAAGGCGGGCCCCGGCAAACTGACCACCTTTGTCGAACTGCCGGGCGAAATCGTCATCAATTCCGACCGGATGGTTCATATCGTGCCGCGGGTCTCCGCCATTGTCCGCAAGGTCAACAAGACGCTGGGCGACCAGGTTCACCCCGGCGAGATGCTGGCGGAGCTTGAAAGCAGGGACCTGGCGGAATTGAAGATGCAATACCTCTCGGCCCGGGAGCGCCATAACCTGGCCAGGGAAATCTTTTCCCGCGAGGAAAAACTGTGGGAAAAACAGATCAGCGCGGAACAGGATTACCTCAACGCCCGGCAGGTGCTGGCCGAGGCGAGTATTGAACTGCGCGCCGCTGAACAGCGGCTGCATATCCTCGGCTTTTCCGATGAGGAGCTGAAACGCCAGGCCGACCAGGCCGATGCCGTCTACCCGCGTTATACGATCACCGCCCCCTTTGCCGGCACGGTGATTGAGAAGCATATCACCATGGGTGAGGTGTTGAAGGAAGATGCCGAAATTTTCACCATCGCCGACTTCAGCACCGTCTGGGTTGACATAAACGTATACCCGCAGGATCTGGCCCTGGTCGAGAAAGGGCAGAAAGCCATCATTGTCGACAGCAGCGCCAAGCAGGAAGGGGAAGGCACGATTGCCTATGTGGGACCCATTGTCGGCGAGACCACCCGCACCGCGCCGGCCCGCATCGTGCTGGACAACCGGGACGGCCGCTGGCGGCCGGGCATGTTCATCACCGCCCGCATCGCCACGGGCAGCAAGGAATCGCCTTTGCTCGTCCCCCGTGCCGCCCTGCAGACCTTTGAGGAGCAGCAGGTGGTCTTTATCCGCACCGCGGCGGGATTTGCGCCGCAGCCGGTGACCCTGGGGGACGGGGACCGGGAATATGTCGAGGTGGTGGACGGGCTTGCGCCGGACCAGGAGTATGTCAGCGCCGGCAGTTTTGTGCTCAAGGCCCAGCTGTCCAAAGGCGCCTTTGGCGACGGCCATAACCATTGATCATCGCGCAATCATTTACCACAGAGAGCACGGAGCCCACAGAGTTACCGAATGTAAATAAATCTCCGTGATCTCCGTTGCTCTGTGGTGAAAACCCGACTATTTACGATTTTTTCCCGAAATCAGTAACAGGATACCCCCATGCAGACCCTTATTCACTTTCTTCTTCGCAACCGGCTGCTCATTCTGGTCATGAGCCTGCTGCTCTTTGCCGCCGGTTATTTCAGTTACCGGCAGTTGCCGGTTGACGCCTTCCCGGATGTCACTCCCTCCCTGGTGCAGGTTTTCACCGAAACGGAGGGACTTGCCCCGGAAGAGGTGGAAAAATATGTAACCTATCCGGTGGAAGTGGCCATGAACGGCCTGCCCGGCCTCAGGGAGATCCGCTCCATCTCCAATTTCGGACTGTCGGTGATCAATATTTATTTCGCGGACGGCACGGACATCTACTTTGCCAGACAGCTGGTCAATGAACGGCTGCAGATGGCCAGGGAGGAGATCCCGGCCGGGTTCGGCGAGCCGGAAATGGGTCCGATCGCCACCGGGCTGGGCCAGATCCTCTTTTACGTGGTGGAGGATGAGACCGGCCTGAGATCACCGCAGGAGATGCGGGAGATCCAGGACTGGCTGATCAAATTCAATCTGCAGACCGTGGCCGGGGTGACGGAGATCCTCTCCCTGGGCGGGGAAGTGAAGCAATTCCATGTGCAGGTGCACCCCCATGACCTGCTCCGTTACAATCTGACCATCGGGGAGGTGCTGGCCAGGATCAGGGCCAACAATGCCAATGTCGGCGCCCAGTTTATCGTCCAGAACTCGGAGGAGTACATTGTCCGTTCCATCGGTCTGGCGGAGAATATTGACGACCTGAAAAAGGTGGTGCTCAAGGTGGTGGACGGCACGCCGATCTACCTCGGCCAGGTGGCGGATATCGTCATCGGCGGAGAAGTCCGCCGCGGGCTCGCCACCATGAATGGCCAGGGCGAGGTGGTGGTCGGCATGATTCTCAAACTGATCGGCACGAACACCGCCCAGGTCATTGATGATACAAAAAAACGGATGGCGGAGGTGAACAAAGCCCTGCCGGCCGGGGTGAAGATCGTTCCCTACTATGACCAGGCCAAACTGGTGGCGCAATGCATTAAAACCGTTACCGACGCCCTGCTGCAGGGCATTGTGCTGGTAGGCCTGGTGCTGCTCGCCTTCATGGGCGGAGTGCGGCCCAGCGCCGTGGTCGCCATCTCCATTCCCTTTTCCATCATGTTTGCCGTCATTATGATGAACGCCCTCGGCATTTCAGCCAATCTCATGTCCCTGGGCGGACTGGCCATTGCCATCGGCATGATGGTGGACGCCACCATCGTGATTGTGGAGAACGTTGACCGCCTGCTGCGGGAGGCGGACCCCGACGAATCACGGGCCCATGTCATTGCCCGGGCCTGCGCCGAGGTGGGAAGGCCGATCCTGTTCGCCATCGCCATCATCATCATCGTTTTTTTCCCGCTGTTCACCCTGCAGGGGGTGGAGGGCAAGACGTTCAGGCCGCTGGCGTATACCATTTCCCTGGCCATGTTCGGTTCGCTGCTCTATGCCCTGCTGGTATCGCCGGTGGCAGCCCATATCCTGATGCAGCGCCCGCGGGAGAGGAAAAAAGGCGGAGAGGAGGCATTGATCGTCAGACTGCTGCTGCGGCCTTACCGCCCCCTGGTTGAGCTGCTGGTGGGCAGACGGTTGCTGGCGGTTATCCTGTGCGTGCTGATGCTGCTGGTTGGCGTCGTTATTTTCCCGCGGCTCGGCTCTGAATTCGTGCCGCGTTTAAATGAGGGGGATCTCATGGTGCGGGCCACCATGGCGCCGTCCATTTCCCTGGAGGAAGCACGGGACACCATGCTACGTTTCGAAAAACAGCTGATGGCCGGTTTCCCGGAAGTGGAACGGGTCGTCTCCAGGGTGGGGCGCGGCGAGGTGGGGGCCCACGCCGACCCGGTGAACAACGCCGAGGCCTTTGTCGCCCTGAAACCACAGAAAGAGTGGCGGACTGCGGATAATCCGGATGAACTCTATGCGCTGATGAGTAAATCCTTTGCCCGTTTTCCAGGGGTGCAGTTTAATTTCACCCAGCCCATTGCCGCGGCGGTGGATGAGCTGATCACCGGCACCAAAGCGGAACTGGCCGTTAAAATTTTCGGCCCGGACATGGAGGTGCTGAAACAGCAGGCCGGCGAAATCGAGAAGACCATCCGCTTGACCAAAGGGGCCAGCGATGTGCAGAAGGACCAGGTGAGCGGCACGCCCCAGCTCCGCATCAGCATAAACCGGCAGGCCATTGCCCGCTACGGCATCAATGTCGAAGATGTGCAGGACGTCATCCGTACCGCCGTGGGCGGGGAACAGGCCGGGCAGATTTTCGAGGACATCCGCCGCTTTGACATTGTGGTCCGCTTTCTGCCGGAGGCACGCGGCAACGCCACCGCCATCCGGGAGATCGTGATCACCGCCCCGGCCGGGGAAAAAATACCTCTTGGCCAACTGGCCGCAATTGAAGAAATCGTCGGTCCCCGGCAGATCACCAGAGAGAACAACCAGCGGTTCATCACCGTGCAGTGCAATGTGCGGGGCCGGGACATCGGCTCCTTTGTGGCCGAGGCCCAGAAAAACATCGAAACGAACGTCGTCCTGCCTCCCGGCTATCTCATGCAGTGGGGCGGCCAGTTTGAACTGCAGCAGCAGGCCAACGCGCGCCTGGCCCTGGTGGTCCCCGTCACCCTGCTTGCCGTATTTATCCTCCTCTTTGCCAACTTCAATTCCCTGGGGAATTCATTGCTGATCATCCTGAACATCCCCCTGGCCCTGGTCGGCGGCATCGGCGCCCTGTGGCTGACCGGCCAGAATCTGTCAGTGCCCGCCTCGGTCGGCTTTATCGCCCTGTTCGGCATTGCCCTGTTAAACGGCATGGTGCTGATCAGCTGCATCAACCAGCTGGTGCAAGACGGCATCAGCATTGACCGGGCCTCGATCCAGGGCGCCTGTCTCAGGCTGCGGCCGGTGTTGATGACCGCCGCCACCACGGCGCTTGGCCTGCTCCCGCTGCTTTTTTCCAGCGGCACCGGCAGCGAGGTGCAGCGGCCGCTGGCCACGGTGGTGATCGGCGGCCTGATCACCTCAACCATTCTGACGCTGCTGGTATTGCCCGCGCTCTATAAGTGGTTTGCCGTGCGGGTCAGCCATGAATAAAATGTCCCTTCAGGGCGATGTTTACGGTTTACGGTTAAGGATGTTTGACGGACTCGTAAAAACTGAAAATCGACCACGGAGAGCACAGAGCCCACAGAGATAACTAATTGTAATTAAATTATTTCCTCTGTGATCTCTGTGTGCTCTGTGGTAAAAAAAGTCGATGATAATCGAAAAAAATAATCAAGGTGCAGGTTATGAAGGAAATCAAGGCGTATCTGAAAAAGCATAAAATGGATGAAGTGGTGCTGGCGCTCAGTAAAATTCCCGGCCTCACCGGGGTAAGCGTGGTATCGGTCAAAGGGTTCGGCCGCGGCCGCAGCCAGACGGCCGGGGAGGAATTATCCGTATATGATGACCGCCTCTTTGATGTTCCGGGCGTCAAACTGGAGGTGATCTGCCGGGATGAAATCGTCGAGCAGGTCATCGAAACCATCGTCCGCCATGCCCATACCGGCCTGCGCGGCGACGGCAAGATCTATGTCGCTCCTATCGAGACGGCGGTCCGCATCAGCACCGGCGAACGGGGCCTGGAAGCGGTATAAATCCGGCAGTTCCGGAGATGGGAGTTGAAGAGGCTTTTTCGCGGGCCGGCTTGACTTCATGCGGCATTGCAGCGAGAATAAACCAGGGCTGAAAAGAGAGGAAAAAGCATGGTCAAGGAAAAACGGGACTACCATAAATTCGCCTGGCAGGATCTGGGCGATCTCGAAAAAGGCAGACCGAACCTGGGCGCCAATGTGCCGGTGCTGGCATACCGCCTGCTGCAATACACCCTGCGGGACGCGATGATCTCCGAGCTGGGGGTGGATAAGGCGGATGAACTTTTCATCAGGGCCGGCCGGCTGGCCGGGGTGCAGTTCTGCCGGAACCTGCTGGACCGCGATGCCGCCTTCCAGGAGTTCACGGCCCAGCTGCAAAGGGTACTCAGGGAACAGGCCATCGGCATTCTGCGCATTGAGGAAGCCGATCAGGAGAATATGCGTTTTACCCTGACGGTTGCCGAGGATCTGGACTGCTCCGGCATGCCCTGCACGGACGAGGTGGTCTGCAAGTATGACGAGGGATTTCTGGCCGGCATCCTTGAGGAGTACACCGGCAAGCCCTTTGTCGCTAAAGAGATTGACTGCTGGGCGAGCGGCGACCGGGTCTGCCGTTTCGAGGTCAGGGGGCACAGATGATCGAAGAGGCCACGGACAAGCTTGCCCTGC
>JACQYM010000330.1 GCA_016208225.1 Deltaproteobacteria bacterium
GCTGGCCAAGGTCGGCATCGAGGAGATCGAGCTCGGCATTGCCACGCCGTATGACGAAGAGCTGCCGGTCCTGATGCGCATCCTGCGCCGCATGGTGCGTACCAGCCGCCTTGCCCTCTGGAGCAGGTGCGTGGCCGGCGACATTGAATGGGCGGCCCGGCTGGCCCCTGATGTCCTGTCCCTGTCCATCCCCGCCTCTGATCTGCATATCTACGAGAAACTCGGCCGCAGCCGCACCTGGGTGGTGGACACGATGGCCGCCTGCGTGCGGCAGGGTCTGGGCCTGGGCATTGCCGCAGTTTCCGTGGGCCTGGAAGACGCCACCCGGGCCGATGAAGACTTCCTTGTCCAGTTGATAACCACCGCAGCCCAGGCAGGGGCGGCCAGGGTACGGCTGGCTGACACGGTGGGCATAGCGAGCCCCACGGCCATCAGCAGCCTGATCCGGCGGGTGACAAAGCAGAGCCCGGTGGAAATAGGCATACACGCCCATAACGATTTCGGCATGGCCACGGCCAACGGCATTGCCGCGCTCGAGGCCGGGGCGGACTGGGCCGATGCCACCATTCTCGGCATGGGAGAACGAGCCGGCAACAGCCGCCTGGAGGAAATGGCGGGCTATCTTGCCCTGCGGGGCGAAAGACGGCCTTACCGAACCGAACATCTGCGCGCCCTGTGCCTAACCGTGGCGCATGCCACCGGCCGCCCGATCCCCGACCATCATCCGCTGGTGGGTGAGGAGATATTTACCTGTGAAACAGGGCTGCACCTGCAGGGGCTGGTACGCAATCCGGCCACCTATGAACCGTATGATCCGGAAAAGGTAGGAGGGCAGCGCCGCCTGCTGCTGGGCAGGAAAACCGGCAAAAGGGCGGTGCAGGACAAATTGCACGCCCTTGGCTGCCCGGTGCCGGCGGAAAAGCTGGAGCAGGTCGCGGTTCGGGTGAGAAACGAGGCGGGCCGGAAAAAACGAGCGCTCAGTGACGAGGAAATCCGGGAGCTGATCAACGGAAATTAAGCCCCTGCCGGGGTTGCCGGTTTTCAGTTTACGGTTCATGCCGTTCCTAAACCGTAAACCGGTAACCGTAAACCGTAAACACAGCCCATATTCCGGACAGCGGAATTCTCCCCCTGACCTGGCGGGAAATGAGTGGCAATCACAAAAATTACTGCCAGGGATCCGGCCGCTGCAGGCCGAACTTCTTCATCTTGTAGCCGATCTGGCGCTGGGTCAGCCCCAGCTCGCGGGCGGCCCGGGACTGCACCCAGCCATGCCGCTTCAAGGCCGCTTCGACTTCCACCCGCTCCATGTCCTTCAAGACCATCCCCTCCTTGCCCCCTGACGCGGGCGGCAGGACTCCCCCGGCCGCCGGAGGCGCCAGGGCGGCCACCGCCTGCGGCGCCGTAAACATGCGGTCCGGCAGGTCGGAGATCTGCAGCCAGCCGCTGTCCGAGAGAATGACCAGCCGTTCCACCAGATTCTGCAGCTCGCGCACATTGCCCGGCCATTCGTAGGCCGTGAGAAAATCAAGGAACTCTTTGGTGATTTTTACATTTTTCTCATTGCGCTTGTTGCTTGAGCGGAGAAAATGGTCCAGCAGCAGCGGGATATCCTCGCTGCGCTCCCGCAGCGGCGGCAGGGTAAGGGGCACCACGTTGAGCCGGTAATAGAGGTCATTGCGGAACTTGCCCTCGGCCACCGCCTGTTCGAGACTGACATTGGTGGCCGCGATGATGCGCACATCCACGGTCAGGGTCGTCGTGCCGCCGAGCCGTTCAAACTGGCTCTCCTGCAGGACCCGCAACAGCTTGGCCTGCAGCACCAGCGGCAGCTCGCCGATCTCGTCCAGAAAGAGGGTGCCGCCGTTGGCCAGCTCGAACCGGCCCGGCTTGGTGCTCACCGCGCCGGTGAAGGCCCCTTTTTCATGGCCGAGCAGTTCGCTTTCCAGCAGATTTTCCGGCAGGGCGGCGCAGTTCACCTTGATAAAGGTTTTGTCCTTGCGGGTACTGGCCTGATGAACAGCCCTGGCCACCAGCTCCTTGCCCGTGCCGGATTCCCCCAGCAGCAGTACCGTGGCCCGGCTGGGCGCCACCTTCTCGATGCTCCAGAAAATCCCCTGCATGGCCTTGCTCTGGCCGATCATGTAATGGCGGTTATAGCGGCTGTGCAGCTCCGCCTTCAGGCTCTTGTTTTCCTCGACCAGCACCGCCTCCTTGCGGATGATGGCCCGGTGCAGGCTGAGAAACTGGGCGATCAGGGTGGCCAGCACGGTGAGAAAACGGATATCCTCCTCAAAGGAGACATCCATGCCGAAGAGGCGGTCCACACTGAGGACGCCCACCGGCTTCTGGGCCAGCATCACCGGCACGCCGATAAAGGAAATCCTTTCCTTCCTGATCGAGGAGCGCGCCTTGGTCCTGTTTAAAAAAAGCGGCTCGCTCTGGATGTCCGGCACGACAAAGGGCGAACAGGTCTGGAAAATCTGGCCGCTGATGCCCTCGTTCAAGCCGTACACGCCGCGCTGCTCCTCCTGGACGGTCAAGCCGTAGGAGGCGCGGATCGTCATCTTTTCTCCTGACTTGTCAAGCAGCACCAGGGTCGCCCGCTCCATACGCAGGATGTCATGGACGATGCGCAGGATTTTACTCAAGGTCGTATCCAGGTGCACCGCCGAGCCGATCAGCTGGCAGATCTCGCTGAGCGCCTGCAGCTCAAGGGCTTCGACTGTCGGCTTGGGGGCAGATGGGGAAATGTCTGTTGTTGTCATTATTGCTCCAGCAAAGGATTGATTCGTCTCGCCAGTGGTTCTTTTTCATTATAGTTAGCAAAATGTATTCCATTCCGAACCAACATTACGGTTTTCCGTTATCTTATTGAAACAAAAGATAAAAACCATAAAAGCAGTCCTATTTCCCCGCCGGCCATCTTTATAAATTACAAAAACGTTATTTTTTTCATTTTAAAAATTACTTATTTGTTAAACAATCGAAAAACCAATGCGCCCGCCCCGGTGCGACAAATTTGAAGCATACCTTTCCTTTTTGTCATCTTTCCGACAAAACCATTGCCCGTCATTCCAGGCTCATTTCCACTCGCCTTTGCGTTTTGCCGATGTAACATGTTGATAAATAAATGAAAAATTTTATTTCTCTCTTGATGGCACACCTCTTGCCATTAGCAGAGTTCAAACAGCTACCCCCGCTGCCTTGCATGACATAACGCACCGATGTCAGGGGCGCCGGGGAAATTTGATACCATGCGGCAATAGAACAAAAATGCAATTTCCGCAAAAATCCGTTCATGCTGACCCCGTCAGCAGCAAATTCAAACATAAGGAGCACATCATGAGAAAAGTAGCAATTTACGGCAAGGGCGGTATCGGCAAATCAACCACCACCCAGAACACAGTGGCGGGATTGGCGCAAATGGGCAAAAAAGTCATGGTCGTGGGCTGCGACCCCAAGGCGGACTCGACCCGGCTTCTTCTCGGGGGACTGGCGCAGAAATCGGTACTCGACACCCTGCGCGAAGAGGGCGAGGACGTGGAGCTCCAAAACATCCGCAAAAAAGGCTACGGCAATACCTGGTGCGTTGAATCGGGCGGGCCCGAGCCCGGCGTTGGTTGCGCCGGCCGCGGCATCATCACCTCGATCAACATGCTGGAATCCCTCGGCGCCTATGAAGAGAGCGAAGGTCTCGACTATGCCTTCTACGATGTTTTGGGCGACGTGGTCTGCGGCGGATTCGCC
>JACQYM010000331.1 GCA_016208225.1 Deltaproteobacteria bacterium
GGGGATTTTCTTCGGTATCGTTGCCGCGGTAGGCGGCATCATCGGCGTCTGGTCAATCACCATGCTCATGACCGGTTTGGCCTCGGTTAACTGGCAGGTAACGGAAATGTGCCGCCAGTTCCTGGTTGCCACCGGCAATCTTGGGGAATACGAGACAATGGTTGATTACTACACCCACATCAAGGGTGTCGAATATCTCATCGCCGTGGCCTTCTTTGTCGCCTTCCCGGTTTATTACAAGTACCTCCAGCCCAAGGAAGCCCAGGCCCCTTCCAAGTAACAGCTTCCTTATAATCTCTCCTCTGGCACCCGGCGTATGGCATCCTGCCATACGCCGTTTCTGTTGCCGGCCCCCAGCAAGCAAGCAGTCCCTGGACCATCGTGCGAGACCAGCGGTCGGTCGCCGCCTGGAAACCGCCACCAACTTCCATCAGGATTCATTTGTAATCCGCAATCCGCATTCCGCAATCCGAAATCCCCAATCCCGCTAACAGCCGTGTTTGATGAGGAAATCCTCGACCATCTCCTGCATGATGTCCAGCTGCCCGCGTCCTGTTTCATGGATGATGATCCAGCTGCAGCGCTGGTATGCCCGATACAGATCAGGGTTTATCCTGATGTGCAGGCTGACGAGGTTGCCGCTATCCCCCGGTTCAGGGCGTTCGTCTTCCATGTCAAATGATCCGGTCCCGCTTTTTTTCACGCCAGCGACTCCTTTATTCGGATAAAATCGGCTTTTCGGTCAAAAAAGACATCAACGATGCGCGGATCAAAATGACGTCCTCTCTCCGCCAGAATGATCTTCTCCGCCCTGGAAAAGGGGAAGGCCTCCTTATAGATCCGCTTTGATGTCAGGGCATCGAAGACATCGGCCAGGGCGATGATGCGCGCTTCCAGCGGAATGGCTTCGCCGCTCAGGCCGTTGGCATAGCCGCTGCCGTCCCACTTCTCATGATGATAATAGGCGATGTTGCGGGCCATGATGTCAATTTCAACATTATCCAGCATGCGGTGGCCGATGATGACATGCTGTTTCATCTCCTTGAACTCTTCCGGCGAATAGAGGCCGGGCTTTTTCAGAATGGCATCGGGAATGCCCACCTTGCCCACATCATGCAGCGAGGCATAGAGCCTGATGCGCTTGATAAAATCCCGGTCAGCGCCATAGTGATCAGCCAGCAGCGCGGCATATTCACTCACCCTGATGATATGATTGCCCGTTTCATCATCATTGGCCAGGTTGGCATCCTCCAGCACCGTTACCAGGCCGATGGTCATCTTTTCAATGGTCCGTGTCTTCTCATCCACCAGATGGGTCAGATGCTCTTCCCGGTCGGACAGCATCCTGTTCTTGCGGCGCAGCTCATCCTGCAGATTTTTCAGGCGGAGCTGCGCCTGCACCCGGGCCAGCAGCTCCCCCTGGTGAAACGGCTTGGTTACATAATCGACCCCGCCCTGGCGGAAGGCTTCCACCTTGCTCTCCACATCGGTTTTGGCGGTGATGAAGATGATGGGGATCTCGCGGGCCATCTGCTTCTCCTGCAGCAGCCGGGAAACCTGGAAGCCGTCCATGCCCGGCATCATGATGTCAAGGAGGATCAGGTCCGGCAGTTCATGTTCTATCATGTCCAGCACGGCAGCCCCGGTTGCCGCCATCCGGATCTGGCAGTCCATGCTCTGCACCAGGATTTCGGCCAGCAGCCTTCTGTTCTGGGCGATATCGTCAACGATCAGAATCTTGTTCTTGCAGGTGGCAATTCCTGTCATCTCTTTCAAAGCGCCTCCAGTTTCCGAATAAGCTGCGGCAGGGCCTCATCGTCAAATGTCATGGCAATCTGCTGCAACTCCTGCTGTAGCAAACGGATCTCCCCGAGATGATCAAAATCGGCAAATGAACCCGCCAACCCGCGGATCTGATCCGGATTGAAAATTTTCAGATTGTTTTTCAGCACATCAACCGCCTGGACAATTTGAAATCGCAATTCCCTGCTGATCTCCAGCCGGGTATTGACCGCTGCCGGAGCAACTGGCTGCCCAGCCCCGGCATCATCCTGATCGGCAGGAGTAAATCCGGCGGTCACCAGACCGTAAATTTTCCCGTACATTGTTGCCAGATCAAGGGGCTTGGCCAGATAATCATTACAGCCCATTGCCAGAAATTTCTCCCTGTCGCCGGGCAAGGCGTCCCCGGTCAGGGCAATGACATGGAGGTTGCGCCATCTGTCCTGGCTACGGATGCGCGCAATGGTCTGCATGCCGTCAAGCACCGGCATCTTCATGTCAAGCAGCAGCAGATCGAAATCAGCCTCGGCCAGTCTGGCCAAGGCCTCCAGGCCATCCGCGGCAATGACCGGATGCAGGCCGACATTCCCCAGCATCTCGCCGATGAGATACTGGTTCATGTCATTGTCTTCGGCGAGCAAAACCCGCAGGCTGCGGCCGGCGGCGGCCAGGGCTGCGGTCAGCATCTCCCCGGAGACCTGCACTTCTTTGCCGGGCCGGTGATCTGCACCGGCTGAGGCCCCTTCGCGGAACGGCAGATACACGGTAAAAACCGCGCCGCGGCCGCTGTCACTCTCCAGGGACATTGAGCCGTGCATCAAGGCAACCAGGCGGCTCGTGATGCTTAACCCGAGGCCGGTGCCGCCATATCTGCGGGTGGCATCGGCATCCGCCTGCTGAAACTCGGCAAAGATATCATGCTGTTTTTCCTTGGAAATACCGATACCCGTATCCGCGACGCGAAAAATCGCCTTGCCGTCCGCATAGGTGCAGTGGAGGGATATGGCCCCCGTTTCCGTAAACTTGAAGCTGTTGCTGAGCAGGTTGACCAGGATCTGTTTGAGACGGTTGCTATCGCCAATGGTGCTGTCCGGGATGACCCCGCCGGTCGTCACCTGGAAATCGATCTTTTTGTCCGCGGCCTGCTGGGCAAACATCTGTTCGAACTCATCCAGTATCCGGCCGATGGAAAATTCATCCTCCATGATTTCCAGCTTGCCGGCGCTGATTTTGGCAATATCAAGAATATCATCGATCAGCGCCAGCAGGCTTTTCCCTGAAGAACTGATGATGGCAAGCCTCTTTCTGACCACGGGATTTGCCGCATCCATCATCAGCAGATCGGCATACCCGAGAATGGCGTTCAGCGGGGTCCTGATCTCATGTCCCATGTTGGCCAGAAATATATTTTTCAACCGGGAGGCGGCCTCCGCCTCTTCCCGCGCCTGCTGCAGGTCTTTTTCCAGCTCCCGCAGCCGGCTCACCTCAACCGCGCTGATCCGGATCACTCCCTCGGGCCGGCGCAGCTGCACCTGTCGTGCAAAAATCCCGGCGCCGCTGTCAAGGTCATCGGCGAAATCGACCCACTGCTGTTCGGCAAGGCAAGGCAGCCTGCCCGCCATTCCCTGCAGCAGCGGATGGGGCCGGTCATTGCCAACGGCGGGAAAACGTCTTCTGCAGGCGGGACTGGCATAGGTAATGTGGCCCTGCAGATCCGTTTCCAACAGCAGATGCGGATTATCCTCCTGAAGAGAGACCAGGCGCCGCAGCTCTTCTTCGAGGACTCTTTTTCCGCGGCGCTGCTTCAGGTACATTGCCGCGCCTGAGACAAGCAGGCAGATCATACCGGCCCAGGCAAAGAAAAGGCCCACGCCGTTTCCTGTTGCCGGCGCAGGCAGCGGCTCGCCCGGCCAGCCGCTGCCTGCGCCGGCAAGGGTCGCAGCAACGGCAAGCAGCCCGGCGGCAATGCGCCGCCCTCGGTTCCTGCGCAGGCCCCTGGCAAACTGATTGTTGTCCGGCATCAGCCCTTCTTGCATGGAATAGATTTAGATCCGCAACACATGGCAGGGGAACCTTCAGAGATACATCATTTCCTTCCACGGGGCATGACCGACTATGGCGGGAATATCCGTTACTTCAAGGCCGATGCGCTTCATTCTGCCGGCGAGATTTGCCGTATTTATCTTCTCCAGTTCCATCCCGGCCATGAACCAGGTGGCAAGCAGGTCTGCCAGGTAAACGGCATGCACCAGCTCAGGATAATGGACCGCACCTTCAGGATAATGATGGAGGCTTGCCGCCTCTCCCAGGCTTTCCGGGAGATTCCAGATGGCGGCAAGCTGCCGGGCGATCTCCTGATGGTCAGTGGCGAATGCCTCGCGTTCAACCGTGATCATGTCCGCGATGCGCGCCTCGTGCGGCATGTTGTAAAACAGCGGCCGGCTGGCGGCCACAAACTGGTCCAGCACGACTTTGCCGATATCATGGAGCAGACCCGCCGTGTAGCCGGTCTGTTCATCCAGACCCTCGATTCTGCCGGCAATGATTTTCGTCAAATGGGCGACCGCCAGGGAATGCTTGAAAAGGCCGCCCTTGAGCAGGGAATAGCCCCCAACCTGCTTTTCGAAAAAATCGCGCAGGGCCGCGGAAATCACGATCTCCAGCAAGCGGATTTCGCCCAGCACCAGCGTGGCCCTGGTAATGGAATCGATCTTTCTGGCCTGACTCATGAACGCCGAGTTGCAATAGCTGATGATCTTGGCGCTGAGCACCTGATCATGACTGAGCTCATCGGTGATATCGTGCATATCATAATCACCGGCATGCAGGAGGCGGATTAACCTGATGGCGATCTGGGGAATCGGTTTGGTGTTGATGATCGCCTCTCTGATCTGAGGCGGGGAAGGCTTGCTGATCTCCTGCACCCGGTTTTCCAGCTGGGTAAAGTGGATGATATCGACCCGCCAGTTATCGGTGCGCACGACAATTTTCATACCGCTGCAGCCGCCGGTCGCCGATTTTTTCACCGGGATGTCGTGGCGCTGCAGAAACCGGTAAACACATTCACAGATGCGGCCGCCGATGTCCAGGTTGACATCATACTGGGAAAAGGGGAGCCCCAGGGCGCCGCCGGCAACCACCGCTTCCAGCCGCCCCGGCTCGGCCCCGCTCTTGACCAGCTCATCGACAAACAGGGCCAGACACGATGAAGCGTAGCTCTTCGGCTGCCAGGTGTGTTCATCATGGGGAGAATCGTGCAGCAGGATATGACACACCCCGCCGACTTTGGAAATTCTGTCATACATTGCCACGCCGACACAGGTCAGAAGAAGCACTTCAATGATCCTCTGTTTGCCGGTTGACTCAATCAGATAATCGCCGGCACTGACAAATGCATGCTCCATTTTTCCCCCCGTGCAAAATAATTCCGGCCCTTGAGAAAAAAGCCGCGGCGTAAACCTGCCGTCAGGTGTGGTGAGTTCAGGATTGTCGGTGTAATCTCCCGCGCAGTAAAATGATAAATTGTGAAGACGGAAGCGGGAAGAGAGAGACTCCGCACCGCGCGGGGCTTGTTATCAGTGATCCTTTATTTCTGTAAAAGTTCACTCCGGCCCGCCATTATCGATAGTTGCGATGCATCATGACGGGCGGGAGATGCCCCATGCGCGTGCGTTGACCGCATGCCCCTACATGCCGGAACAGTCGCCGGATGCCTCGTCAAACACCAATCTGCCCGATTCCACTCCCATATCTTACAACAAATCGGCAGAACGTGACACAAAGTAAAAAAATTTATCTCCACCGCCAGGTGGCCAGGCGGATGCCGGCCAGGGCAAGAAAAATCCCGGCAATCTGCACCATGGACAGGGTCTGGCTGAGAAACAGATGGCCCCAGATGCTGGTAAGCAGCGGCTGCAAGAGCAGCAGGGTTGACGCCACCGCCACCGGCACATGCGGCAGAGCGGTAACGATCAGCCACCAGCCGACCACGGAGGAAACAAAGGCGTGCAGGAGCAGCAGGCCCAATGCCGTGTTGTGCGGCACCAGCCCCCCACCTTCCCCAAGCAGCGGCAGGGCAAGAAAAAAGGCGGAGATGGCGGCCACCCAGAACAGCACCTGCTGGGGGGTTATCAGGAAATTTCGGAGCAGACGCAGAATAATGAGAAAAAAAGAATAGGTAAAAGCGGTGAGCAACCCATAGAGAAGACCGGGCAAAACCCCCTGGCCGATGCCCCGTGTCAGGGTGAGCAGCGCAATGCCGAGCAGGGCGAGAAAGCAGCCGGGCCAGAACCAGCGCTGCAGCTCTTCCCGGAAGAAAAAAACCGCCAGCAGGGAGACGATGAGCACCTGGAGATTGCCCAGCAGCGTGGCCGGCCCGGCGCCGAGAAACAGGATGGACCGATGCCAGGCCCACAGGTCAACGGCAAAGAAAAATCCAAGCAGCCCCAGCAGCAGGGGGGCGCGGCCGGTCCGCACCAGAAAACCGTACCAGGGGCTGGCCGCATCCAGGGCCGCCGGGCTGTCCGTTTTCAGCGGCACGGCGCCAAAGGGCCGGGTATAGGGATAAAGCAGCAGCCAGATGAGAGCGGCAAAAAAATTCCGGTAAAAGGCGGAAACAGTGGGCGGCACGGCGGCCAGGGTCACAAGAATTGCCGAAGTGCTGATCAGGCAGATGCCGGCGAGAAGTAGGATATACCACTTGCGCATAAGTGAAACCTGCGGCACGCCGGGGCATGCATGTCATGTCATGGGATGTCTCATGCCGGATTCATTCCGCACGAGCGGCGGTGAAAGGCCACGGCCTCGGCGTAGGTGATGCCCGTACCGCCGAAGATATCCAGAGCGCTGCCGATGGTGGCATCCAGCCGGTTTTGTCCCAGAAGCTGCAGCTTTTCCAGGTCGGCCAGATTTCTGACGCCGCCGGCATAGGTGGTGGGAAGAGGCGTCCACCGGCCGAGTCTTTCCGCCAATTCCGCCTCAATGCCGGCGCATTTGCCCTCCACATCCACGGCATGGATGAGAAACTCGTGGCAGAATGAGGCAAAATAGGCCAGTGATTCTTCGCTGACCGTGACGGTGGTGAATTTCTGCCAGCGGTCGGTGACGATATAATAGTCATCGCCCCTTTTCCGGCAGCTCAGATCGAGCACCAACCGTTCCCGGCCGACGCCGGCCGCCATTTCCCGCAGCCGCTCTTCATGGATTCTGCCGTCCTGAAAGACATAGGAGGTGACGATCACTGCCGCGGCCCCCTTGTCCAGCCAGCCCGCGGCATTGGCCGCGGTGATGCCGCCGCCGATCTGCAATCCGCCCGGCCAGGCCCCCAGGGCCTCGGCCGCCGCTGCTTCATTGCCGGCGCCGAGCATGATCACATGGCCGCCGGTCAGGTTGTCGGCCTTATACATGGCCGCATAATAGGCGGAGGAGTGGGGCGATAAAAAATTGGTGGTCAGCGAGTCGGAAGAGGTATCGGAGAGGGTGGAGCCGACGATCTGCTTGACGCAGCCGTTATGCAGGTCAATACAGGGACGAAATCTCATAACAGTGGCGGGGGATGAAGGAACCGGGAAGCGCGGCCTGCCTGCCGGAGCAGGCAGCCGCATTCCCCGGAATCCATTGACACATCAGCGATGCATCAGTTGTCGAGAATCAGCAGGGTGGAAGTGTCAAGGGTGAGGTTCTTCTGGCCCTCGCTGAACTTACCCCCATGCTTGATGATATTTAAGACAACACAATTTTTTACCGGGTCAGGCTTCAACAGGATAATCGTATCAAACAAGCCGTCGGTCTCATGACAGGGCGCGGGAACGCCGGCCTTGCTGACCCGATCGTCGCCACGGTGACACACGGCGGAGAACCAGACGTTGATATCCATGCCCTGCACCAGTTCCCTGATCTCCTGCAACGCCTTTTCCGGCGCGGCGGAACAGTCGAAGCCGTCCACCAGCAGGCAGTCCGGTTTGAAAATATGCTGATCAATGAGGTCTTTGAGCCGCTCGCGCAGTTTGGCGACGCTGAAGCTCTCCTCGTTGAAGGTCATGATCATCCGCTGGCTCATGAGCTCATCCTGGATGTCTGCGGCCCTCTCCAGGTTTACCGCTTTGGCGATATCCCGGAAAATATCGTCATACCAGATTTTTGTTTTCTCCAGGCTCTGGCCGATGCTCACATGGAGCACCTTGTTGCCCCGCAGCATGGTGTCCAGGGCAATCTGCACCAGAATTGCCGTTTTTCCCAGGCCGGCGCGGGCCATGACCAGACCCATCTGCGGGGAGCCGGTCTTCCCCTGGTCCGCCGGACTCAGCAGCCGGAGCGGATTCTTCTTAATCAGATCCTCTTTCAACATAGCGTCACCTATTTCCCCTGCTCTTTCTTTTTCTTGCGCAACTCTTCTATCAGATTTTCCGCCACATTTTTGGGAACCTGCTTGTAATCACTGAACTCCATGGTGAACTCGGCCTTGCCCTGGGTCAGGGAGCGGAGCACCGTGGAATAGCCGAACATCTCGGACAGCGGCACCTCGGCTTCAACAACCGTGTAATCACCCTCTTCCAGGGTGCCGATGATGATGCCGCGGCGCTGGTTGATACTGCCCATGATCGACCCCTGAAACTCAGTAGGCCCTTCAACGGCAACCTTCATGATCGGTTCCATCAGCACGGGATTTGCTTTTTTGTACCCTTCCTTGAAGGCGCCGATGGCCGCCAGCTGGAAGGCGATGTCAGAGGAGTCCACGGCATGGGCCGCACCGTCGTTGATCACGCAGCGCACGCCGCTGACCGGGAATTCCGCCAGGGCGCCCTTCTCCAGGCTCTTCTGAAAGCCTTTATCGCAGGAACTGATGAATTCGCGGGGAATGGAGCCGCCGACGATGTTATCGACAAATTCGTACTCACCCTCGGCCAGAGGCTCCATATAGCCGGCCACCCGGCCGAACTGGCCGGAACCGCCGGTCTGCTTCTTGTGGGCGTAATTGAACTCGGCCCGCTGGGTGATGGTCTCGCGGTAGGCAACCTGTGGCGCGCCCACCTTCACCTCGGCGCCGTATTCACGTTTCATGCGCTCGATGTAGACATCCAGGTGCAGCTCACCCATGCCGGTGATGATGGTTTCATTGGTTTCATGATCCACATAGGTCCGGAAGGTCGGGTCTTCCTTGGTAAAGCGGTTTAGGGCCTTGGACATGTTGACCTGGGCCTTGTTGTCAACCGGGATGATGGCAAGCGAGATTACCGGGTTCGGCACATGCATGGAACTCATGGAGAGGCTGACATCACTGGAGGTGAAGGTATCGCCGGAGGCACAGTCAATGCCGAACAGGGCCACGATATCGCCGGCCCCTGATTCCTCGATCTCTTCCATCTCATCGGCGTGCATGCGCACCAGGCGGCCAACCTTTACCTTCTTGCCGGTGCGGCTGTTGATGAGGGTATCGCCCTTCTTCAGATAACCCTGAGAATTGCGGATATAGGTGAGCTGGCCGTAACGGCCGTCCTCAAGTTTGAATGCCAGGCAGACCAGCGGATCTTCGGGCTTGGAGGTGAGCACGACTTCCTGTTCGCCGTTTTTAAGGTCCAGGGCAATATTTTTAATATCCATCGGGCTGGGCATATAGAGATTGATGGCGTCCAGCAGACACTGCACACCCTTGTTCTTATAGGCCGATCCCATGAAAACAGGGGCCAGTTCCAGGGCCAGGGTGCCTTTGCGCACCGCCTCCTTGATCATCTTTTCCGTGGGCTCGCCTTCGAGCACCGCTTCCATCAGCTCGTCGGAAAACATGGAAACCGCATCCAGCATCTCTTCCCGTTTGGCGTTCGCCTCGGCCACCATATGGGCCGGGATTTCCGCCTCGCGTATCTTTTCCCCGCTGTCGCCGTCAAAATAAATGGCCTTCATCTTGACCAGATCGACCACACCTTCCAGGTCGCCTTCCAGACCGATGGGAATCTGCAGCATGACCGCGTTCAGGCCAAGTTTATCCCGTACCTGTTTGGTCACCCTGGCCGGATTGGCGCCGGTCCGGTCGCACTTGTTGATGAAAACCACCCTGGGTACCTTGTAGCGGGACATCTGCCGATTGACGGTGATGCTCTGGGACTGCACCCCGCCGACGGAACAGAGGATCAGCACGGCGCCGTCCAGCACCCGCAGGGCCCGCTCAACTTCGATGGTGAAATCCACATGGCCGGGGGTATCGATGATGTTGATGGAATGGTCCTGCCAGCTGCAGTAGGTGGCGGCGGACTGGATGGTAATGCCCCTTTCCTTCTCCAGCTCCATGGAGTCCATTTTGGCCCCAACTCCATCCTTGCCCCTCACCTCATGTATGGCATGAATGCGATCGGTATAAAAAAGAATCCTTTCCGTCAGGGTCGTCTTACCGGAATCAATATGGGCGCTGATCCCGATATTACGAACTTTCGTCAAATCTTTCTGCATCTCTTGTTCCTCAAACTATGTTACTCTGTTACTGCATGTCCCCGCCCGCGGGAAAAAAATTACGTTCGGTGCATTAACAATGAAAAAAAACGGCCCGCACAACAGGGGCCGTTGAATAATCCGTATGGCAATCTGGATAAATAAACCATACGACAACCGCTTGTCAAGAAAATTTACCGACTGGGACCGAATGACCGGGCAAAGAGTTCCTCAATGGCCTGTTTTCCCTCATCCGTCAGATTTCTGGTGCCGGAGCCGGCAATGGTATCAAAGCCGATGGTGGGCAAATCCGGCTTCCAGCTCCCTTCCTTCCAGGTGAACCACGCCTTTTTCTCCTGATCGTACACACTGACCGGCCGGTTGAACAGCCTGGCCAGTTCCACGGCCCAGCCCGTGCCGCCCTTGACCGTGTCATCTTCCAGGATCTTGCCCACGGCAAAAACCTGATGACCTTTATTCACCATATGGAAAATGGACTGCAGAACCTTGCGTATCTTCTTTTTTTCATAGTAGGTACGGTTCATCATCTTTGAGGCGAGTTCCATGCTGATATCACCGCGGCCGAGTTCCTCCTCCGACAGCATCTGCATGTTCCTGTCACGGGCCATGACATGGCCTTCATAGGAAAAGTTCACCTCCTGCACACCCCATCTTTCGGCAGCCTCGCCGAATGCAGCCTCTGCGCCTTTCATCCCGCCGCTGAACAACGTACATTTTGCACTATCCATCATAGTATCCTCACCCCACTGTTAACGGGTTTCACCTTTGCCGGGCCCGCGATACCGTCGCGACCCGGCAAAGGCGCATGTATTTTTCATTCAATTGATCGTGTCGTCTGCCCCTGCCACCTTGCTCTGCCAACAAAATAGGGGCTGAGCAATTACGCAACCCCCTCTCCTGTCGCTGGTGCCGAAATCAGCAAGCAGAACAGGAACAGACCAACTTTCACCAGCATGTTCCTGCAAAAAACAACCCCGGCCGACCTGTTTCTCCCTGCGGATACGCACGGAATCATCGGCACATTCTTTCCAGTCACGTATTTTAATCTTTCATATATAGCAGACCCGGGACATCCTGACAAGGAAATCATCAACTGCCTGCAAAAACGTGCTTAATCCCTGCTTTCCGGGAACCGCCTTGTCTTTCCCGGCAAGAATGCTAATAATCTTAATCAGGACAGAGGCCCGGCATAAGGCCGGCCCTTAAAAAAGAGCGAATGAAATGCAAACAAGTATCCGTTTCCTGTTTTTGGTGATTCTATCCCTGGTAAGTCTCTCTGCGCCGTTGCAGGCCAAAGATCTCTCGAGCTACGCCTTTGTGTCGGAAGACGGCTCCCTTGAGGTAAGCCGGCAGAAAATCTGGCTTTACGGGATTTACATTCCGACCACTGACCGCACCTGCCGCACCTATCAGATCCCGGTCATCTGCGGTCCGCGGGCCACCCTGGCCCTTGAATTCAAGATCCGCCCCCATTTTATCGAGTGTGAAGAAAGAGGGGAAAACGAGGATGGCAGCATCACGGCCCTGTGCCGGCTCAAGGGGGAAGACCTGAGCGCCTGGATGCTGCAGGAGGGCTGGGCCGTTGCCCTGCCCGATGCCCCCTTTGAATACCAGATGCTTGAAAAAATTGCGCGCGCCCGCGGCCGCGGCATATGGGGCAAGGTGATCGGGCCGCCGTAAGCGCTGCCGGGGACCAGAGATGGAAGTGGTTTTATGAGTTTTTGCTGCGGGCGAAGCTGCGGACAGCGGTCAATCGCCCTTTTTTGCCCCCTGCTCCGCCGGCATCCCGGGTGCTTCGCCAGGGCCGGCGGGGCCGTCCCCCTTGGCAGGCGGCGGGGCTTTTCCCGCCTGGTCGCCTGCCGCATGCCGCGGAAACAGGCCTACCTGCGGCAGGACGTCCCGGAAGGCCTCGCCATACATCTCCCATAAAGTGATAAACAGCGCGGCAATGACCGGGCCGACAATGATCCCGATAAAGCCGAACAGGGCAAGACCGCCAAGGGTGCTGAAAAAAATCATCAGCTCATGCATCTTGGTGTCCTTGCCCACCAGCACCGGCCGGAGAAAATTATCCACACTGCCCACCACCAGGGCGCAGAAGCCGGCCAAGCCGACGCCGGCCGCGTAATGGCCGCCGGAGAGGAGGATAAGCGAGGCCGGCACCCAGATCAGGGCCGAACCGATGCCGGGGATGATGGAGAGCACCGCCATGACGGTTCCCCAGAAGATGGCGCTGGGAATGCCGGCCACCTGGAAGGCTAATCCGGCCAGGCACCCCTGCACGATGCCGACCACCAGGGTTCCCTTTAATGTCGCCCGGGTGACGGAGGTGAATCTTTCCAGCAGCAGCCGCTCATTATGATCTTCCAGGGGCAGATAATAGAGGATCTTTGTCATCAGTTTTTTCCCGTCGATGAGGAAAAAAAACATGGAATAGAGCAGGACGACAGTGGCAAAGAGGAAATTCACCGTCATCACCGTCATGGAAGAGAGGCTGTTGATCAGATAGCTGCTGAGGCTCCCCACCAGTTCGGCGGCCTTCTGCAGGATGGCGTCGCGATAGGGCACGATCTGCTCATAAAACGGCAGATTCCTGAAAAGTTCCGACAAGGCATCCGGCTCTGCAAGCTTTTGCTGCACCCACGGCCGGACCGACTCGCCGAGCTTGAGGGCCTGGGACGTGATGATGCCGGCCAGAAAACCGAACGGCAGGAGGACGACAAAAACGATCAGCAGGAGCGTCAGCAGCGAGGCCAGCTGCTGCCGGCCGCCAAACCGCCGGGTCAGATACAGATACAGCGGCTGGGCCAGGGAGAAATCGATGAACCAACAATTAGTCAACAGAGCGACCCTGCTGCTGCTGGTTTTCCTCGTTTCCGCAGTTTTCCTGAACATGATCCGCTATTTTCTGATGCCGATCCTGCTGGCCGGGATCTTTGCCGCCCTGGCCCAGCCGCTGTATCAGTTTTTGACCCGGCGGTTCGGCGGCCGGCGGCAGCTGGCTTCGCTGCTGACGCTCCTGCTGATCGTTTTTGTCGTTCTCCTGCCGTTCGGTTTTCTGGCCCAACCCGGCATGGATGATCTGGATCACCGGCTCGCTGCGGAAAAGTCCCTGGTACACCTGCCGGGCTCTGGCCAAAAGCTCCGACTGCATGTCCGGCTGCCATCCCGGGTACCCGTTACCCTGCCGGACGCCTGCCCCGGCCAGAGCGGCCAGGGCCGCGATCCGGCCGGCCAGCCACTCGATGCCGGCCGGCCGGACGCTGCGCAGGCTGAAAAGCAGGGAGAGCGCCCCGTCCTGCTCCCGGATGGTGGCAAAATTCATAGACGTATCAACCAGACCCGCCACCTCCTTTGACATGGCCATCACTCCATCGGGCACAGCCATGAGCAGGTCGCACACCCTTGCCGTCGTTTCCCGGCTCAATACCCACCCGGCATGCTCCGCTTTTTTCTGCACGGAGACGGCAAGGTGCGGCTCATGCCGGTACTCGGCGCGCAGCCCGGCTGCCAGTTCGGCAACGAGGGCCGCGAGCAGCACCTCGTCTGCGGGCAACACGACCAGGCTGGCCGCGGCGTCGCGCGGGATGGCATTGTGGGCGCTGCCCCCTTCGATGGCGGCAAGACGCAGCGGCATGGCCGCGCGCAGCCGGGTCAGCAGCCTGGCCAGCAGGGCATTGGCATTGCCCCTCTGCTCATGGATATTGATGCCGGAATGACCGCCCTGCAGGCCGTGCACCCGCAATTCATAGACCGGGTCAGACGCAGGGGCGGGTTCATGGTGCAGGGGCAGGATCAGCTCGATATGTCTGCCGCCGGCGCAGCCGATGGTGAAAACCCCTTCATCCTCGGAATCGAGATTAATCAGGATGCGGCCCGTAAAAAAACCGGCCGCCAGGGAGCTTGCCCCGGTCAGGCCCGATTCCTCATCAACGGTGCATAAAATCTCAAGCTGCGGATGGACAAGCTCCGGGTCTTCGGCCAGGGCCAGCGCCGTGGCCAGTCCGGCGCCGTTGTCGGCGCCCAGGGTCGTGTTTGCCGCCGTGAGCCAGTCGCCCTCGTATATCAACTGCAGCGGATCAACGGCAAAATCATGGCTGCTGTCCGGGGTTTTCTCGCACACCATATCCATATGACACTGCAGGACCACGACCGGCGCCTGCTGCTGGCCGGGACTGGCGGGCACACTAATCAGCAGATTGCCGACCGCATCCGCCCTGACGGCAAAGCCCCGCGTCTGCGCCCACTCCGTTAAAAACGCACTGATCTTCCCCTCCTGGCCCGAGCAGCGGGGAATGCGGCTTATCTGTTCAAAAATACCGAGAATTTTCTGCATGGTCTGCACCCTCGCCGTGAGACGGAAGGAGTATGCGCCTCCTCCCCTCTTCTGCCTCTAGCCTTTTGCCTTCAAACTCCTGACTCCTGACTCCTCACTCCTCACTCCTCACTCCTCACTCCTCACTCCTGAAACGGATTATACCCGCTGCACGCCAAAAAACAAGCGAACCCTCCGCAGCGCCTTACTGTCGGCCGACCGTATAAAAACGATCGTAAACCAGGGTCAGCATGAGGGCCAGCATGGCGGAAATCACCCCGATCAGCACATTATAAAAGGGCGGCGCGGTCAAGGCCAGGCGGATGAGCAGGGTCGCCAGGGCATAGCCGGAGTTACGGAACACGGCGCGGAATCCGGGCTGGAAACATTGGGAGATCAGCACCAGCAGGATATCGCAGAAGATGAGCACGGTATAAAAATGATGAAAAAAATCAAAGGAATGCACGCCGGTGAGCAGCAGCATGCCGTTATAGGCCCCCATGCCGAAGAAAACGGCCAGCATGAGCAGGGCCACCATTTTTTTGGCCGCGACAAAACTGAACAGGGTGACGCCGGACATCTGTTTCTCTTCGGTTTTGCGCAGCATTTTTGCGTAGACGCCGAGCAGCGCGAAGATGACAATGGCGCCGACGCCGTCGGAGAGAATGCGCCACAGCACATCGATATGGCCGGCAATGGCGATGGGTTCGGGCAAGAGGGTCAACTCTTTAAAAGAGCTGCGCAGAAAGATAAGAGCCAGGATTTCAAACTGTTTGCCCAGCGCCTTGGAAATGGAACAGGGCAGGGTAAAGATCAGGCTGATGACTTCCAGAATCAACACCAGGGTAAAGGCCAGATTGATCGCCATATAGTGGGTCAGCGGGATGGAGGCAGCGAACGAAGGCGGCAGCAGCCCCTGGCGGTTCAGTTCAATGAGGCCGAGACTGAGCAGGAAAATCAGCACCAGCAGCCCGGCCACGATGCGCTGGGTGGCGTGATTTTCCCAGAAATTGTGCAGGGGGTCGAAAATGTTTGTCGTGACGGTGAATATTTTCTCCATGCTCCGGTTCCGCGAATCTGTAGAGGAATTACCGTCGATCAAATGACGGAGAGATACGTGACTCCAAGCGCCAGGATAAATGACACCGGGATAACATAGGGCCGCATGGTGCCTGCCCCTGCTTCAAAGCGGCTGAAAATTCTGCCGACAGCATAGACGCTTGCCAGCAGACCGCCGAGGATAATGATGTGGAGCAGGGCCGAGGTCGCCTCGGCCGGCAGGAGAGAAAATTGGTGCAATTGCCTTTCCCTGCCGAAAAGAAAAAACACATTGGGCACAAACCGCCAGGCCCCCAGGATGAACATTTTCGCATAGAAGGCCAGATAGCCGCCGAGAATCAGGGGGATCAGGCCATAGCCGAAGACGGATTTGATCTTCTGATACTCCTCGCCCGCATCAACGGCCTGCAGCCGGCACAACAACAG
>JACQYM010000350.1 GCA_016208225.1 Deltaproteobacteria bacterium
CAAGAGACTGGATGCCGGATAAAAACCCCTCCGGCATGACGAAAAAGATAAATCCCGCATTTTGCAAGAGGCTCATTTACATGGCAATACGAAATGGCCGGACAGCAGAAGAGCCATAACGAAATTGTCACAAAGAGACAAGTTATTTCGTTACGGATCCTGAGTCTGATTGTCACCTGTCGGCAAATGGAAAGAAGAGATATTATTATTTTGCACGAACTGACTGAGTGACTGGCGGGTGAGGCCCAGCAATCGTGCGGCGATGCTGATATTGCCTCCGGTCCTTCGCAGAGCCTCTTCCGCCAATCGGCAGCGCACCTCTTTCATGGATGGCAGCCTGTCCCCGAATTGAACACTTGGGCGGCTCGCGGTCTGCTGTTTCATCTCAGCGGTGTCGGTCAGTCCCATGCATTTCGCAAACGATTCAAGCCCCAGCACCGCCCCCTGCTGCCGGCTCACCGCATCAAAGACCATGGCCTTGAGTTCCCGAATATTCCCGGGAAAAGAATAGTTTCTCAGCAGGGTATAAAGCTCATGGGGGACAACGGGCTTCTCCTTGCCGAACTCCTCTGCCGCCATGGCCCCGAAATGAGGGATCAGCAGCGGCAGATCATCTCCCCGGTTGCGCAACGGCGGCAGGTGGACGTGATGCGCATTCAGCCTGAAGTAGAGATCCTTCCTGAAGGTCCCCTGCCTGAGCATCTCTTCAATATCGCGGTTGGTGGCCACAATGATCCGGGCGTCACTTGTCTGGGGGGTATCGCTTCCCAGGGGGAAAAACTCCTTTTCCTGCAGCAGCCGCAGCAGCTTGACCTGGGATTTCAGACTCAGATCGCCGATTTCATCGAGAAAAAGTGACCCGGCCGCCGCCTGGATGATCTGCCCTTCCCTGTTGGCGCCAGCCCCGGTATAGGCCCCTTTCACATGACCGAAAAGGGTATCGGCAAAAACATCATCATCGATGCCGGCAACATTGACGGCCACGAAACGTCCTTTTCTGCCGCTGGCCCGATGCAGGGCATGGGCGGCAAGCTCTTTTCCCACCCCTGTTTCCCCGCTGATGAGCACCGGCTGGGAACTGGGAGCTATCTGCTCAATATAATGGAAAATACCTGACATTTCCCGATTGCGGGACAGGGCATCAAGGAAAAATTCAGGATGCACCGGCCCGCTGCTCTGCTCCATGCCCCGCAGGGCCTCATTCTCCCGGCGCAGTTCCCGCACCTCCAGGGCGCCGCTGATGCACGCCAGCAGACGTCCGGTGCTGAGCGGTTTGGTAATATAATCAAACGCCCCTTTTTTCATGCACCGCACGACGATGTCGATGGATTCGGTGGCCGTGGCCATAATAACGGGCAGATGGGGGTACTGCGCGACGATTTCCGGCAGCAGGTCATCGCCGCGCACATGGGGCATGGTAATATCGAGCAGCATCACGGACCCTTCGACTTCAGCAAGCCGGGCAAGAACCTGGCGGCTGTCAGTGATGCCGATCACATTATTGTAGCCGTTGAGGATGAGATTCCGGGTCACGGCCCTGACGACGCTTTCATCGTCATCAACAAGAACTATGGGCTGGTCCGGATACAGCAGATTTTCCATGTCTCTGATTATTCAATCTGGTTAGGAGCCGTTACGAAATAACATGGCCATTTTTTCAATTTCGTCACGGCTCCTAAATATCAACGCCGGTTGATTTTTTCCTTCTGTGCAACTCAGGCCGCTCCCCTGCCCGGGGGTGAAGGTCTCTTCAGCCTGAGTTGCATCCAGCAATGATCTTACCACAAGTTCAGACGAATATGTTTATTTCCTGCGGGTTCCCACTGAAAATTCAGCCAATGCGATCATCATTTTCCACCGGGATAACGATCCTGAAGGTGGACCCTTCGCCTTCCCGGCTTTCGATGCAGAGCTGGCAATTCAATTCCCTGATAATGCCGAGGGTGACGGAAAGTCCCAGGCCCGTCCCCTCCCCCACCTCCTTGGTGGTGAAGAAAGGCTCCAGGCAGCGTTTCATCACTTCCGGGCTCATGCCGATGCCGTTGTCCGTCACCTCGAAAACAACGATCTGGTTGGAGGTTGTCTCTCTTTTTTCAAACTGCATGGCCGCCAGTTCATCGTTGGTAATGTCCCTGTACCCAAGCGAGACCGAAATTTTCCCTGCTGTGCCGTTCCCTTTTCCATGCTTTTTCCCCACGGCGTAACGGGCGTTTGACAGGAGGTTGACAATCACCTGTTCAAATTTCTGGCTGTCGGTCTTTACCAGGGGCAGATCAGGGCTCACGGTTTCGCTGTATTCAATCATGTGCAGACGGAACTGTTCCCGGAAAAAGGTCATGGCCTCCTGCAGCGGCCAGGCAAGGCTTATTTTTTTCCAGTCCCCTGACGACGCCCGGGAAAAAGAGCGCATACTGTTGATGATGCAGGTAATTTTTTTGACATTGCTCCGCATCTCTTCCGCTGCTTCCGCCGCCGGGCAATGCGGGTCATGCCGGTCAAAATAGCTCTTGCACGTCTCGGCCCCCAGGTTGATGACGGTCAGGGGCTGATGAATCTCATGGCCGATGCCGGCCGCCATCTCGCCAAGGGCGGTGAGCCGGCCGGCATGGGACAGCTGGGCCTGATGGGCGGCCAGGCTCTGTTCGACATGTTCCCGCCTGATCGCGGTGCCGATAAGGCTTGCCGCGGTTTTCAGCGCATCCAGTTCCGGAGAAGGCCACTCCCTCTCAACAAGGCAGTCTTCAAAACCGATCGCCCCCCAGCAGGCCCCGTTCACCATGATGGGAGCAACAGCGATGGATTTGATTTTATAACGGCCGAGAAAATCCGCTATCGCCTTTTCAGTGAAACCCGAAACATTCCCGTATTGCAGCTCGCCTTTGCTGAAAGACTCCAGCCAGCTGTCAAATTGCAGCCGCGCATAAGAAAGAGTGGCGGGAAAGGGTTCCTGGATCTCGGCGGGCGCGCCTTCACTGGCCACCCAGCGGAACCTCGGGTTCAGCAGCAGTTCGCCGTTGTCATCCACATGATGCTGCATGATATGAATCCGGCTGAGCCCCATCACCAGCCCCATTCTGCCCATCAGATTTTCGATATAAAGCTGCCAGTCCCGGTTTAACAGCAGCGCTCTGGCCATGTCATTGACCGCGGCGAGAATCATGTCCCGCCGCAGAAGAATGGACTCTATCCGTTTGCGTCTGGCCACATCGGATTCGAGCTGCCGGTTTTTTTCATTGAGTTCCTGCAGCAGACGTTTGTTTTCCGTGGTCAGCAGGTACACCTCACCCGCCTTGTGCAGGAGCTGCAGGAGATCCGGTTCATCCCAGGGCTTGATGATATAGTGGTAGATTTTCCCCTTGTTGATGGATTCGAGAATGTCGGAAACATCGGTATAGGCGGTGAGGATGATGCGCACCACATCGGGATTGCGCTTCCTGATGGCGCTCAGCAGTTCAACCCCTGACATGCCCGGCATGCGCTGGTCCGCCACGGCAATGGCGATATCCGGGGAACTTTCAAACAGTTCCAGGGCCCTTTGCCCGGAGTCCGCGGTATAGATGAGGAAATGACGTTTAAAGGCAATGGCAAAATTGATCAGATTGATCTTTTCATCATCCACATACAGAATTTTCAGTTTTTCCAAGGAATGTCCCCGCTCTCCGTTTTTCACCACAGAGTACATGGAGAACACAGAGAAATAAACTGCAATTAGTTATCTCTGTGAGCTCTGTGCGCTCCGTGGTTAATTTTCAGTATTCAACTTTCTTAGTTGTTGAATTGTTCGAGTTTACAGTGAGTTACATGCAATGAACAGCGACTGTTCGTCATGCCGGACTTGATCCGGCACCCAGAAACTCCCGGATACTGGATTCCAGTTAACCGCCATCTCCGCAAGCGGAAACAACGTACAATGAAAGTCTCGTGTCGTAGGAGCGGTCCATGCCCGCGACCTTCGGCATTGCGGCGATCTCTATCGCGGGCAAGGCCCGCTCCTACGTCCCCTGTCTGCTCAACAAGACAGATCAGAAAGTTGAATTACGAGTCCGTCAAATGTAAACTCCGTGTGCTCTGCGGTGAAATGACTTTTACGAATTCACCGCCGTTCCCTCTGCTTCTTCCCCGTTCTCCGGGGTATAACCGGGGGGATGCTTCGGCAGCATGACCTCAAAAACCGATCCCCGGCCCACGGTGCTTTCCACCCTGATCTCCCCGCCGTGCTGCTTGACAATGTCATAGGAAATGCCCAGTCCCAGCCCGCTGCCCTTGCCCACCTCCTTGGTGGTGAAAAAAGGGTCGAAAATCCTGGTCATGATATCCTTGTCGATGCCGCTGCCGGTATCGGTGAAACTGACATGCACCAGGCCATCCTCCTGCCAGCTCCTGACGGTCAATGTCCCCTTGCCGTCCATGGCCTGGGCGGCGTTCTGCATGATATTGAGAAAAACCTGGCTGATCCGGCCGGCAAGACAGATCACCGGATCAATAGTGCCGAATTCCTTTCTGATCTCGATCCCCTTCAGCAGTCTGCCGTCGACAAAGGGGATGGTGGAATCAATGATGCTGTGAATATCGGCCTCCTTGAACTTTTCCGCCCCCTGTCTGGTGAAGATCTTCAGGTCCTTGATGATGCGGGTGGTGCGGGTCGTCCCTTCCTCGATATTGGCCAGCAGCTGTTCAAAGGTATCAAAAAGCTCGGCAAATTCAATATCATTTTTCAGGAAGTGAATCTCGGCGATGTTTCTGCCGCGGTCATCAGTGGCCTGCACCTGCTCAAGCCCCTCGTAGCTGGCCAGCAGCTCCTTCAGATCTCCCAGCAATCTCTTCACGGACGGCAGGGCGCCGGAAATGAAGTTGACGCTGTTATTGATCTCATGGGCCACGCCCGCCAGCATCTGCCCCATGGCCGCCATTTTTTCCGACTGGACCAGCTGCTGCTGCGTCTCCTGCAGTTTCGCCAGGGTCTCCGAAAGCTTCAGATTGGCCTTCTCCAGCTGGAGCTGGCGGTCGGAAAGCTGCTTCGTCCGCTTGGCAACCTTCACCTCCAGCCCGTCCTTCAACTCCTTGATGGTCTCAAAGGACTGCTCAAGCTCCTGGATCATGCCGCCGTAGGTCTCGGAAAGCAGGCTGAGATCATCGCGGACCCCGCCCCCCCCGGTGTTCTCCTTGACCTTCCTCAGGATGTTGCTGAGCGGTCTGGTCATCCGGCGCACCACAACAAAGGACATGGCAATGCCCAGGCCGAGAAAGCAGATGACGATGGCGCCGGTATTGACCAGAATGTGCCGCACCCCTTCACTGAAAGAGCGCTTGGAGACGACCAGCACCGCATACCCGATCAATTCCTTGGCCGGGGATTCGTCGTCCATCTCGAAAAAAAGGCTTTCTTCATTGCCGGTGGCGGTATTGAAATAAACAGGCCACCAGAAGATGAAACTGTTTTCGGTCTGCCAGTGCATATCACCGGATTCCTTGATCTTCTGGAAGATGGATATCAGGTACTCCGGATTGTTCATGGTCTGGGACAGGGAGTTGTGCGGTTGTTGCCGGCGGAAAAG
>JACQYM010000351.1 GCA_016208225.1 Deltaproteobacteria bacterium
AGGATGAGATGGAGGAGAGATTTCATATTATTGCGGATTTTTTTTGATTTGGGATTGCGGATTGCGGATTGCGGATTAAGTGACGAAACACCTTCGGACTATCGACCTGATTTTCTTACGTCTATCTTGAACCAATTATCGACGAAACGAGTCAGATATCATATCAACCGACATATCCGCCATCAACATTCATATAAACCAGCATGACACACGAAAGTAAAGACAAACCTGGCCAGCCCTCCATCTCCCGGTTCAGACAGTCCATCGGCAGCCGATCGGAATTCACCATCACCTTTGAGCTGGTGCCGAGCCGGGGGGGACGCAACCGGCAGACCGACCGTACCCTGGCCCTGGCCCGTGATCTGGCTGCGGACGGCAGGATCCAGGCGGTGAGCATCACCGATAATGCCGGAGGCCACCCCGCCCTGTCGCCGGAGGTGCTCGGCCTGGAAATCATGGCCATGGGCCTGGATGTCATCAGCCATTTCTCCTGCAAGGACAAGAACCGCAACGAGATGGAGAGCCAGCTCTTCGGCTGGGACCGGCGGGGCCTGCACAATCTGCTGGTCATTTCGGGCGACTATCCGCAGCAGGGCTACCGGGGCCATCCCAAACCCGTTTTCGACCTGGACAGCGTCCATGTCACGGATATGCTCAACCTGATGAACAAGGGGCAATACCTGCATCAGCCGACGCATGCCACCTCGTTTTTCAAGGGGGTTGCCGTCTCCCCTTTCAAGCTGACCGAGGCGGAGCAGCTCATGCAGTATTACAAGCTGCACCGCAAGATCGCGGCCGGGGCCGATTATGTCATCACCCAGCTCGGCTTTGACGCCCGGAAATTCCATGAGGTGCTTCTCTATATGCGGCAGCACCAGCTCAATGTGCCGCTGCTCGGCAGTGTTTTCATCCCCAGTCTGCCGCTGGTCGACATCATGCACCGGGGCGGGGTGCCCGGCTGCGTCATCCCTGATACTCTCCATGGGGAGATGAAAAAAGAGGGGCGCGACGCCGACAAGGGCAGAAAGGCGCGGCTGACAAGGGCGGCAAAGCTGATGGCGGCCTTACAGGCGATGGGCTATGACGGCGCCCATATCGGCGGGCCGGGACTTGACATGGCTGACTTTGACTTCCTGCTCACCGCCATGGAACACTATCAATCCCGGACAAAGGAGATCAGCCATGAACTCAGCTTCTGGCCGGACGGGGGATTTTACCTGTACAGAAAGGACCGCAAAACAGGCCTCAACCTCGAGGAAAGGAAAAACATCGGCCAGGGTTATGCGAAGCTCCGGCCCGTGTATACGGTGGCGCGGTTTGTCCACGATACGGCATTTGATCCGGCAAGCCCGGTGTACAACGCCTGCCGCCAGAGCTGTCTGACCGTGCATGACTCTTTTCTGGCGCGGCCCTTTGCCGCCTTTGAACACATGACGAAATTTCTCCTGTTCGACTGCCAGAACTGCGGCGGCTGCATCCTGGCTTCCCTGGCCTATCTCTGCCCGCAATCAGGCTGCGCCAAGTATATGCTGAACGGTCCCTGCGGGGGCAGCCGGGACGGCTGGTGCGAGGTCTATCCGGGCAAGAAGCGCTGCATCTATGTCAAGACGTATGAGCGGCTGGCCGCGGCCGGCGGGGCGGAGCATTTCCGGAGCGGTTTTGGGCCGCCCCGCAACTGGCAGCTCAACAACAGCTCGGCATGGCTCAACTTCTATCTGGGCAACGACAACCGGGGCGGCAAGAGAGATAAGTAAGCCGTTGCAAAAAAAACAATGCCCATGTTATTTCGCAACGGCACCTGAGCGCCTATGACTTTACGCTCTTCGCCGGCAACTTGCCGCCCTTGCCCTGCCGGGCGCACTTATGGCAATAGCCGGGCTGCAGCTGCACCCCGGTTTTGCGGAGCAGATACTGTTCCAGACTGATCCACTCGCCTTCACCCGGCAGTTTGCCGGTATCATCCCTGATTTTTTTGCATACGGCGCAGACCGGCAGAATATTTTCAAAGTATCTGACCTTGCGCCGCAGTTCTTCCCTTTCCAGGGCATGCTTGACGCGGAGCAGCAGCTCCTCCAGCTCGCAGGGCTTGACCAGATAATCATCAGCGCCCAGCCGCAGGGCATCAATGGCCGAGGCGAGATCGGCATAGCCCGTGAGCAGACAGACCGCCAGGTCCGGCTTGAGCTCCTTGGCTTTTTTCAGCAGTTCCATGCCGCTCATGCCTTCCATGAGCAGATCGGTGATCAGCAGATTGTAGCCATGCCGTTCCAGCAGCGGCAGGGCCTCCCCGCCGCTCATGGCGGTATCCACCTCATACCCGTGATGGGTCAACCCCATCTGCAGGCTTTTCAGAATAATCAGTTCGTCATCAACGATCAGGATTCTTTTTTTCTGTATATCCATGCCTTCCTCAACAGGCAACGGCCCGGACCGCCGCCCGGCCGCTTCCCTTCCAGCCAGCCATGGAGATGCCGGGCACTTCGTTATGGAGAAAATCGGCGTTGCGGGCCGAGATCAACGGAAAAATTCCTGGGAAAATCAACACATTCAGATGACTGGTCTGCTCCACCATCGCCTCCACCTCGTTTTTGTCGAACAGCGGCTGGGTCATGACAAAATGGGCGCCCTGGGCGGCCTTGCGCTCCAGTCTGGCAATCTGCAGGGTGGGGTTGGCGGGACGGAAGCTGAATGCGGCGCCGATGGAAAAACGGGTTGGCAGCTTGATCGACTGGCCGGCCATGTTCAGTCCCTGGTTGAACTGGCTGATCATGCGGATCAGCCCCAGGGAATTGAGATCAAAAACCCCGGATACCCCCGGCTGGTCCGTTGAGCTCGCCGAATCGCCGCTGACCGCCAGAATGGCCTCGATGCCCAGCAGATGGGCGGCCATGATATGGGACTGCAGGCCAAGGGCGTTCTGGTCCCGGCAGGTCTGGTGCAGCACGGTGTGCACCCCGGTCTCCTCCCGGATGCGGTGCGCCAGGGCGATATTGCCGGCCCGGAGAATGGCCAGGGGGTTCTCGCCCATGGTGATGGCGTCAACCCCGCTTGCCGCCAGGGAGCGGGCCCCGGCCAGCACATTTTCAATATCAAGATGGGTGGGCGGGTCAAGCTCCACCAGCACCGGCAGTCTGTCCTGCTGCAGACTGTCCAGGAAGCCGCCTCTGCCGCTCTTCTTCACCGCAGCAGCCGCCACGGGCGCCTCCAAAGGGGAGACGGCAACCGTGATTGAACGTGGCTCCTTTTTATGACGGAGCTTCAATGTCTTGCGGAATTCATGGATATGGCTGGGGGTGGTGCCGCAGCAGCCGCCGATCAGACGGACCCCCATTTTCAGCATCTCCGCGGCCCGGCCGGCCATGTAAGCCGGCTGGGCCGGATAGACCATGCGATGGCCCATGATTTCCGGCAGGCCGGCATTGGGAAAGGCGGAAAGCGGCACATGCTCCTCCGCCAGGGGGAGAAGATGGCTGATGGCGGTGGTCATGGCATCAACCCCCCGGCCGCAGTTGGTGCCCACCACCGTGGCCCCGGCCGCCAGGGCCGCCCTGGCGCAGCTCAGGGCATCGATGCCCCTGGCGGTCCTGCCCTGGGAGGGATAGAGCATCTGGGCCACAATGGGCAGACCGCTGCCCACCTGCCGCGCCGTTTCAATGGCCAGCAGCATTTCTTCCAGATGGGTGAATGTTTCCAGGATCAGCAGGTCCACCCCGCCTTCGACCAGGGCGCTGATCTGGCCGGCAAAAGCGGCCTTCAGATCATCCGGGGAAATTTCCCCGGAAATCAGGGGAAATTCCACCCCGGTCGGCCCCACCGACCCTGCCACATACACATCATGGCCCGCCGCCTTGACCGCCAGCCGGGCCCCGGTCAGGTTGATTTCCTCCACCTGTTCTTCCTTGCCGGCCTTCTGCAGTTTGAAGCGGTTGGCGCCAAAGGTGTTTGTCTCGATCAACTGGCTGCCGGCGCGGATATATTCCTCGTGCACGGAATAGATGAGATCAGGATTTTTCAGGTTGAGCAGATCGATGTTTTTCCCGAAATCAATCCCCTTTTCATAGAGATAGGTGCCGAAGGCGCCGTCACCAAGAATGACATGTTCCTTGATATATTCAGTAAATTTGATTTTCATCGGCAGATCCGTAGAACGTAATGTGATGAAGAGCCGTCAGGAAATAATCACTACCATCTTATTTTCTCCAACGGCTTATTTCCTTAATATCTGCCCTAGCTTAACAGAGAATGGAGTCATAGTAAATAAAAGCTCGCAGGAAACACGGGGGTGAAATCGCCCTGCGGTCAAGAAAATGTGAGAATTCTTTCCCTTTTCACCATGAAGAACGGGTATAATGACTCCATTATATGACGCAGGAGTCAGGAGCCGGGTGTCAGGAGTCTGGTGTTCTGGCTCCTGGATTCTGACTCCTGACTCCTGGATGGTTATCGTTCCAGAACCGTGCAGGCTATTTTCTTAAATGATCCAGAACCAGTATACACGTCAAAAGGGAGAAAAAATATGACTGTCGGCGAATTCTGCAATCGTGAAGTTGTCATTGCCGGGCGGGAGACAACTATTGTCGAAGCGGCGAAATTGATGCGCAAATACCATGTCGGAGACCTGGTGGTGGTTGACCGGCGCGAGGAGATGAACATCCCGGTGGGCATCATCACCGATCGGGACATCGTGGTGGAAATCATTGCCGGCGAGATCAGCCTCGACTCGGCCTGCACCGGCGATGTCATGAGTTTTGAGCTGGCCACGGCAAAAGAACATGACGGCATCCTGGAGGCGCTGCAGAAAATGCGCGGCCTGGGGATCCGGCGCATGCCGGTGGTGAACGACCGGGGAGGACTGGAAGGAATCCTGGCTGTTGATGACATCCTTGAACTCCTGGCCGAAGAGCTGACCCTGCTTGCCTCCGCGGCAACGCACGGCCAGGCGAAGGAGAAAAAACTGAGACCGTAGAGGGAGTCAGCCATGCAGGAAGCCCTTTTTTATGAGCAAGCGCAAGACAGCGAGGTCATCTGCCATCTCTGCAACCATAACTGCCATATCAAGGAAGGGGGGCGCGGCATCTGCGGGGTGAGAGAAAATGAGAACGGCACCCTCTACAGCCTGGTTTACGGCCGGCTGGTGTCGGAAAATGTCGATCCCATTGAAAAAAAACCGATGTTTCACCTGCTGCCCGCTTCCACGTCCTATTCCATCGCCACGGTGGGCTGCAACTTCCGCTGTCTGCATTGCCAGAACTATCAGATCTCCCAGTACCCGCGCATGCACGCCGGGGCAATCCCCGGTCGCCTGACCGAGGCCGCGGATGTGGTTGAAGGCGCCGTGCGGCAGGCATGCGCGAGCATCAGCTATACGTACGTGGAGCCCACTATCTTTTACGAGTTCGCCTACGATTGCTGCGTGCTGGCGCGCGGGCGCGGCGGTTCCCGAGGTAAAGCTGCGGGTGCTGGGGAGTTGCTGCGTGCTGGCGCGCGGGCGCGGCATCAAAAACGTCTTTGTCAGCAACGGCTACATGTCGCCCGGGGTCACGCGCCACCTGGCCCCGGTGCTTGACGGCATCAACATTGACATCAAGGCCTTTACCGACAGCTTCTACAAGAAGGTGTGCAAGGCCCGCCTGCAGCCGGTGCTGGACAATGTGCGCCTGATGCGCGAACTGGGGGTGTGGGTGGAGGTGACGACGCTGATCATTCCCGGCTGGAACGACTCCCCGGAAGAACTGCGGGACATCGCCCGCTTCCTGCATGGTGTTGATCCGGCCATTCCCTGGCACGTGACCGCCTTTTACCCGACCTTTCAGATGACCGACCGGGAGCGCACCCCGGCCGCCACCCTGCGCCTGGCCCGTGAAATCGGCCTTGAAGAGGGACTGCGTTTTGTGTATGAAGGCAATATCCCCGGCGAAGGCGGGGAAAACACCTATTGCCCGGCCTGCGGCGCCGAACTGATCAGCCGCTTCGGCTTCAGCATCGACCGCAACTCGCTGGTCAACGGCCAATGCCCCGGCTGCCGGGAAAAGATTGAGGGGATCTGGCAGTGAGAAGAAGGACCGCAACTCGCTGGTCAACGGCCAATGCCCCGGCTGCCGGGAAAAGATTGAGGGGATCTGGCAGTGAGAAGAAGGCAAAGGCATAAGGCAACAGGCACAAGGCACAAGACGGCAGAGGAAGCGAGGCCATTCCCCCTTTTGCCCGTTGCCTTTTGCCTCATGCCTGCTAATGGGAAATGATGAACATGTACCAGACCCTTGTATCGCTCATTCTTCTTTCTGTCTTCGTCTACCTCTGCTTCGGGGCAACGCTCCTGGTCAACCAGTCCCGCTTCATCTTTTTTCCGGACAGCGTTCTTTCCGCCACCCCCGCCCAACTGGGCCTTACATACCGGGAGGTCGACTTTACCGGCGCGGACGGGGTGAAGCTGCACGGCTGGCTCATCCCGGCCGAGAAGGCCGGAGGGACGATCCTCTTCTGCCACGGCAATGCCGGCAACATCTCCCATCGCCTGGAAACCATTGACATTTTCCATCGTCTCGGTTACACCACCTTCATATTTGATTACCGGGGATACGGCCGAAGTGAAGGAACCCCCAGCGAAGCAGGCACCTATCTCGATGCCGAGGCAGCGTGGAACTATCTGGTCGGCCGGGAAAAGATCGCGCCGGCGGAGATCATCATTTTCGGCCGCTCCCTGGGCGGCGCCATCGCCGCCCAGCTGGCCGCCGGGGTAGCGGCCAGGGCCTGTGTCCTGGAATCGGTCTTTTCCTCGGCCCGGGATATGGCGGCGGACATGTACCCCCTGTTCCCCGCCCGCCTGCTCTGCCGGTTTGACTATGACACCGAGGCGGCGGTGAAAAAGATCAGCTGCCCGCTGCTCATTATTCACAGCCCCGATGATGATATTGTTCCCTTCAGCCACAGCCGGCGGATCTTTGCCGCTGCCGGGGAACCGAAAATTTTTCTGCAGATTCGCGGCAACCATAATTCCGGATTTCTTCTGTCCGGCAGACAATACGAAACAGGCCTGGCCGATTTCCTGAACCGGACCGGGCCGAGCCAACCCTGACATTTCAACAGACCTTCACCATGCAAACACTCCATGACCTTGTTACCTCCCATGCCCATCTCGTCGTGGCCCATCGCGGCGCTTCGTCACAGGCGCCGGAAAACACCCTGGCCGCCCTGGATCTTGCCCTGCGGCACGGAGCGGAGATGATGGAAATCGATGTGCAGATCACCACCGATGAGCGCATCGTTGTGATCCACGACGCCACCCTGGAGCGCACCACCAACGGCCACGGCGAGGTGTTCCGCTGCTCCTTTGCGGAACTGCGGCAGCTTGATGCCGGCTCCTGGTTTGCCGAGACGTTCAGGGGCGAACGGATTCCCCTGCTGACGGAGGTATTTGAGCTGATCAGAGGCAAGGCATGCATTGATGTCGAGATCAAACCGCCGGCGGCAAACGAAAACTGGCGCAAACGGGTCAGCCTCATTGCCGAAGCCACCACAACAGCGGGCATGACCCCCTATACCCTGTTCTCCTCCTTTCATCACGACTCCCTGCTTTACCTGCATTCCCTGCAGCAGGGGTTTCATACGGCGGCCCTGCTGCCGCCGGGGGATGACCGGCTCCCCTCGCAGCTCCTGCAGGCCACCGGCTGCCAGGGTTTTGTCTGCAATCTGCGGCAGTTGACGCCGGCGCGGGCCGCTGATATCGCCGCACATGGGATCTTTACCGGCGTCTACACGGTCAACACGACGGCAGACGTTGACCTGGCCCTCGCCGGCCACGCCCGGGCCATTGTCACCGATGCTCCGGCAAGCATCATCAACTACCTGCGCTCAAAAGAAAAGTGAATCCCGCCGGCGGAAACAACAGGAAGGCCGGCAACCGGCCCGGGCCGGGAAAAACCATCCCTGCCGGAGGACCCCGGACATGAAAATCGACCGGCAGGCCTTCTCCTGGGCCTTCTATGACTGGGCCAATTCCGCCTTTGCCACCAGCATCATGGCCGGCTTTTTCCCCCTCTTTTTCAAACAGTACTGGTGCCTCGACGTGCCGGTTTCCACCAGCACCTTCCGCCTGGGACTGGCCAATTCCATCGGCAGCCTGGTTGTCATCTTCCTGGCCCCCCTGCTGGGCGCCATGGCTGACCAGGCAGGGGCGAAAAAAAAATTCCTCTTTTTTTTCGCGGTTCTCGGCGTCCTGATGAGCGGCGGTCTCGCCTCGGTCGGCCAGGGCGCCTGGCTCACGGCCTCGGCCTTTTATATCTGCGGCATTATCGGCTTTTCCGGGGGGAATGTCTTCTACGACGCCCTGCTGGTCAACGTGGCAACCCCGGCAACCTCCGACCGGGTTTCCGCTCTCGGTTTTTCCCTGGGTTATCTGGGCGGTGGCCTCCTCTTTGCCCTCAACGTGCTGATGACCCTGAAGCCATCCCTCTTCGGCCTGGCCGATGCCGGGGCCGCGGTGCGTCTTTCCTTTCTCACCGTTGCCGGCTGGTGGGCTTTTTTCACCATCCCGATCATGCTCTGGGTCCCTGAACCGCTCTCCCCGGTCAGCCGTATGCGGCAGAGTATGGTTGTCGCCGGCTTCCGGCAGCTTTACGCCACATTTAAAGAGATACGCAGACTGCGGGTGGTCTTCCTCTTTCTGGCCGGCTACTGGCTCTATATCGACGGGCTCGACACCATTATCCGCATGGCCGTTGACTACGGCATGGCCCTCGGCTTTGATGCAAACGGCCTGATTCTCGCCCTGCTGATCACCCAGTTTGTCGGCTTCCCTGCGGCCCTGGTCTTCGGCCGGCTGGGGGAAAAAATGGGCACCAAAAAGGCCATTCTGCTGGGCATCGGTATTTATCTGCTGGTCACGGTCTGGGCGATGTTCATGGATACGATCAGCGAATTTTATCTGCTGGCCGTGGCCATCGGCCTGGTGCAGGGCGGGGTGCAGTCCCTGAGCAGATCGCTCTACTCGCGCCTCATCCCCGCCGGCAAATCTGCTGAATTTTTCGGTTTCTACAATATGCTCGGCAAATTCGCCGCTGTTATCGGCCCGCTGCTCATGGGGCTGGTCAGCCTGCTCACCCACAGCCCCCGGCTTTCCCTGATCGCCATTATCGGCCTGTTTGTCAGCGGCGGGATCATCCTCTGCCTGGTCAACGAACAGGAGGGGGCGGCCCTGGCCCGGCAAATGGAGGCTGATGGCTGATGGCTCATGGCTGATGGGAGGTGTTACATCCGCAATCCGCAATCCGCAATCATGTAAGGAGGAGAAACAGATGTCAGAACAATTCAGAGGCAAAGCCTTACCCCTGCACCAGGAAGGAATGACCGAGGTTGTCGATCGCCTGCAGATCACCGTTGCCGAACTGTGGGCCGTGCTCACCGTCGAGACCAGGGGCTGCGGTTTTCTGCCCGACCGGCGGCCGATGATTCTCTTTGAACGTCACATATTCAGCCGGGAGACCGATCATCAGTTTGACAGCGAGCATCCCGACATCAGCAATCGCAAGGCTGGCGGCTACGGCCCCGGCGGAGCGGCCCAGTATGACCGGCTGCACCGCGCCCTGGCCCTGGACCGGCGCGCCGCCCTGCGCAGCGCCTCCTGGGGGATCGGCCAGCTGATGGGTTTCAATGCGGAAATTTCCGGATATGGGAATGTGGAGGAGATGGTGGCGGCCATGCTCATTTCCGAAAATCATCAATTACTCGGCATGGCGGGTGAAACTGCCCACAACCGGCTTGACCGCGCCCTGCGCGCCCATGACTGGGCCGCTTTTGCCCGGGGCTACAACGGACCTGAATATATGAAAAACAGTTATGATACGCGGCTTGCGGCCGCTTACCAGAAATACACCATGGGACCGCTGCCGGATCTTGTGGTCCGGGCCGCCCAGATCTATCTGATGTATCTCGGATTTCATCCGGGCTCTGTTGACGGTCTGGCCGGCAGGTTCACCCGGTCCGCCCTGCAGGAATTTCAGGAACAGCACGGACTGCCGGTGACCAGCAACATCGATGAAACGACGCTTCTGGTCCTGCGCCAGGAAGTGGATAAGCTGCCGAATTGACAAACCTGAATGGTTGATGGGCTGGAAACGATCAACCATTTCGTCCTGTTCCGATAAACGGCTATGGGATGTTTTTCCCGCCCAGGTCAAGGGCGTGAGGCTGTCAGGATCCCCGGTAATAGATAATATTTTTTGTCAGGCAAGCTGAAATATGCCGACTTTCACGAAAAAACTAAAGATTTCCCATTAAATTTCTGGTAAATTCTCTTGCCGAATCGGTACGCCGTTGTAATAAAATAATATCGTCGTCCGGTGGTCAGAGACGGCATAAGGAGCCGTAACGAAATGCGCAACAATGAAAAAATTATTTCGTAACGGCTCCTGAACCCTGGAAACGGGCGGGTCCGGCCGGGGAGGAAAAAAAAACAGCCGCTGGGCGGCAATTGCTACGGGAAATAAAGGGAAAGAACATGCTTGCAAGAACCATATACGCCCTGCTGGGC
>JACQYM010000352.1 GCA_016208225.1 Deltaproteobacteria bacterium
CCACAGTTGCGGCTATGAAGGCCCTGACGGCAGGGTTGACAGCTGCAACAGCCCGGTGTGCCGCTATCTGAACGGCAAGCATGTTCGAATCGCCATTCAGGATAC
The DNA here is from genome assembly GCA_016208225.1 of Deltaproteobacteria bacterium. Lineage (GTDB taxonomy): Bacteria > Desulfobacterota > Desulfobulbia > Desulfobulbales > SURF-16 > SURF-16. The sequence continues at coordinate 106 of JACQYM010000352.1, forward strand.
GGGCAAGGGGATTGATCCCACCTCCATGGAATCAATTTTCAACCCCTTCCATACCACCAAAAGCAACGGCACCGGCCTCGGTCTTTCCATCTCCCAGCGCATCCTGGAACAGCATGGGGGCACGATATTCGTGGAAAGCGAGCCGGGTGTCGGATCAACATTTATTGTCTGTCTGCCGGTGTGCCGGGACTAACCGCCTGGAAAGGACGATGCCATTAGAGGACCGCAAGAGATCATGAGAGAACGTCGCGTGCTGGTTGTCGATGACGAAAAGCTTGTCTGCTGGTCGTTGAGCCAGATGCTCATCGGCGCCGGCTATGCCGTGCAGACGGCTATGAACGGCGCCGAGGCCCGGGAAAGATTGCAGAATTTCGTGCCGGAAATGGTACTGCTTGACGTGCGTCTCCCGGATGCCAACGGCGTGGAGCTGCTGCGGGAAATCAAGGCGCATGATGAGGATGTCGTCGTGCTGATGATCACCGCCTATGCGGACGCCGATTCGGCGGTGAATGCCCTGAAGCTGGGGGCGGATGACTATATCGGCAAACCTTTTGATGTGGAAAATATCCGGCATATCGTTGATCAGGGTTTTGAGAAAAAGAAACTGCGCAAGGAGGTCGATTTTTTTCGCCGGGAGCTGCGGAAAAAGTATGATTATGACAACCTGATCGGCAACTCATCGAAAATGATCGAAGTCTTCAAAATGATCAAGGTGTGTGCGGAAACCGATGCCAAAATCGTGCTGGTGCTCGGCGAAAGCGGCACCGGAAAACAGCTGGTGGCCCGGGCCATCCATTACCACAGCGCCCGGTCCCAGGAGCCTTTCATCGAGATCAACTGCGCCGCCATCCCCGATAACCTGCTGGAAAATGAGCTGTTCGGCCATGAAGGAGGCGCATACACCGATGCCTCAAAGAGCCATAAGGGCATTTTCGAAGCCGCGGCCGGCGGCACTGTTTTTCTGGACGAGATCGGCGATATGCCCCTGCCCATGCAGGCAAAAATTCTGAAGGTCATTGATTCGAAACAGTTCCGGCGTCTCGGCGGTTCCAGGGATATCGATACGGATGTGCGGATCATCGCGGCCACCAATCAGGATCTGCCCGCCATGGTCAAGGAGGGAAACTTCCGCGGTGATCTTTTTTTCCGCCTCAATGTTATGAACATCCCTCTGGCGCCTTTGCGCCAGCGCAAGGAGGACATCCCCTCCCTGGCCAACTATTTTATCGACAGGTTGAACGAGGAGTATGGCCGGGGGGTCAGCGGTATTACCCCGGAGGCCCTGGAGTGTCTGCAGCGCCATGACTGGCCGGGCAATGTGCGGGAGTTGCGTAATGCCATGGAAAGGGCCATGATGCTTGAGGTTGGTACCCTGATCACCCATGAATTCTTTACCCACGAGATCCGTGATTGCGTTCAGTCCAAGGCAAATGGTCTCAAGGGGGCGGTTGTTCACGAAACGCCTGCCGTGGCGGAAAGTGGCTACATTAACCTGCCGCCCAACGGCATCTCCATCGAAGAGGTGGAAAAAGAACTTATTCAACAGGCCCTGCACCGCTATAACGGCAACCAGACGAAGGCGGCCCAGTGTTTGCGCATGTCCCGGGATACTCTCCGCTACCGGATCAAGAAATTCGGGCTGCAGTCCGCCGGCCGCGACGATGACTGATCAGCTTTTGCTTCCTGTTTTTTGACCAGACCTCCTTTTCTTTGTCCCACCCACCGGGTATGTTCGTCATGCCCACTTCTTTTTTCGTGGCGGGATGCCGTCCGGCTATCCCGCCCAAATCGGAAATTTTACCCACCGCTGTCCTGGGGTGAAACAGCCTTTTTCCGCATGCATCAATGCGGTTGTCTGCCCGCGGCCTGCTCCGCGAACTTTGCCGCCGCGGCCTGCGCCGGGATGGGGGTGCAGGGTGATATCACCCATTGCCGGCAGGGTGTTTGTTTTTTACTGCGGGAAATGCCCCACCAGGCCGCCCGGCGGGCAACATATTGATTTTTCCTCATAATTTGCTGAAATTGTTTAATTTTTTATTGCGGGATGATATTTTCCTTTTTTCTGGGCATCCGGCGGGATTATGGCCGGCGACAGGAGAATATAGGAAAATTTTTTTTCGTAATATGTTGATTTTAAATGATAATTTTCGTGATTGGTGCAATTGCCGCACGCAATGGCACGGTTAGTGCTCATATACAAGACAAGAGTCGCAAAATGAGAAATGATTTATTGAAAAAAATAAGAAAATAAGGAGCACTCGATGAAGACCATCAGAAGCACTACCAAAAAAGTCGTTGCCACCGCTGCCGCTCTGCTGCTCTTCTCCGCTGCTCAGGCCCAGGCCGGCTCCGTGACCCTGACCGGCGCCATTGACTGGATTACGGATGCCGACTTGACCCAGGTAACCCTGGATACCCCGGTTACCCTTGAACTGGCGTGGGCAAACGACGCCCTGGTGAGTCCGGTGGGGGAATCAACGGTACAATTCCGCTCTGACTGGGGAAACACCATGACCTTCACCGTCGGCGGTTTGACCCTGAAGGAGACCCCGGTTTTCAGCGGTCCGACACCATATGCCCATTTTACCAACGGCGTGTTGGACGGTTTTGAACTGAATAAGTATGATGCCTCCCTGGCCGGGGTAACCGGCCGCGGCTGGTCGATTTTTGCCCGCGGCTTCGTCGCGGATGGCGATCCGGATATTTTCTGGGAAATTCTCGATGATTCTTCCGGAACCGGCGACTGGTTCGAAGGACATCTCGATTTCCCCGCCGCACCGGTTCCCGTTCCCGGTGCCGTCTGGCTCCTGGCCTCAGGTCTTATCGGGCTGGGCGGACTGCGTCGCAAACTGCAGTAAGCCTCGTTTCTTCCTACCTTCCAAAGCTGTGCCGGGGCCTCAAAAGTTCTTCACTCCTCCCCGCTTTTGAGGCCCCACTTTCTTACCATTGAACTGCGGTCATGGAAGTCCACTCCCTTCGGTGCTTTGGCAATTGTATGGGTTTACAGTTGCCGGTTTACGGTTTACGGTTGATTAATATTCTCATTTGCCAAAATAATTTCCTGAAATCCGTTAACTGTCAACTTTATGCCCTACAATAATGATCAGAGAAAACTATTCAGGTTTTTCCTCGCGCCGTTTTTGGCGCTTAGTGTCTTTGCCTTTGTATGCGGCGGCGTGCTGCTGGCAGCGCCGGCTGCGGCAGAGATGCAGGGGGAGATACAGAAGGACAATCCCGCTGTCGCCTACTATGGCTACGAGATCGTCGCCGCCCATGAGCATGACCCGCAGGCCTTTACCCAGGGTTTTTGTTTTGCGGACGGCATGCTGTACGAAGGCACCGGTCTTTACGGCCGGTCAACTCTGCGCCGGGTGAACCTTGAGGGCGGAGGAGTCGAGCTGCGGCGCCTGCCTGATAACTATTTCGGCGAAGGGGTGACGGTTTTCGGGGACCGGGTTATTCAGCTTACCTGGCAGTCGCACACCGGCATTGTCTGGGACCGGGAATCTCTGCAGGTTATCCGATTTTTTTCCTATGCCACGGAAGGATGGGGCATTACCCATGACGGCCGGCAGCTGATCATGAGTGACGGCAGTGCGACCCTGATATTTTTTGATCCGCAAACCTACAC
>JACQYM010000353.1 GCA_016208225.1 Deltaproteobacteria bacterium
ATGTTGTTGTACAGGCAGGAGGCCAGGGTGAAGCGCTTGCCGGCGCGGTCTGGCTGGGGCGGCGCGGCCAGGGAGGCGCCGGGCCAAAACGGCGGCAGGAGCAGGAAAATGATGAAAAAAAACAGAGGCAGGGATTTACGCATCATTTTTCAGCTCATAGAGCAGATGAAGGGCTTCAAGGGGGGTCAGCAGGTCAGGGTTGATCTCGTTGATTTTTTTGCGCAGGGGATTTTCCGCCGGGGCAAAGAGGTTGAGCTGGTTCGGATGCTTCGGTCTCGCTTTTTTGCCGGGGGCGATCCGCGTCCTGCCGTCACTGTTTAATTTGCCCTTTTCGATATTATGCAGCAGTTCCCGGGCCCGGGCTACCACCCGTTTGGGTACGCCGGCCAGGGCCGCCACCTGAATGCCGTAACTCTTGCTGGTGCCGCCCGGCAGCAGCTTATGGAGAAAGATGATGCTGTCATCCCATTCCCGCACGGCGATATTGAAGTTCTTGACCCGGCTGTGGGTAAGGGCAAGTTCGGTGAGTTCGTGATAATGGGTGGCGAAAATGGTTTTCACCCCCCTGCCGTTTTTCTGCACCAGATCCTCGGTCACGGCCCAGGCAATGGCCAGCCCGTCAAAGGTGCTGGTGCCCCGGCCGATTTCATCAAGCACCACCAGGCTTCTTTCCGTGGCGTTGTTCAGGATGTTGGCGGTTTCGTTCATCTCCACCATGAAGGTTGACTGGCCCCGGCGCAGGTCATCCATGGCGCCCACCCTGGTGAAAATCCGGTCCACAATGCCGATGTGCGCCTCGGCTGCCGGCACAAAACCGCCCATCTGGGCCATGAGCACAATGAGGGCCGTCTGTCGCAGCACGGTGGACTTGCCCGCCATGTTGGGGCCGGTAACGATCAGCACCTCCTGCTCGTTCTGGTCCAGGCGGATGTCATTGGGCACGAAGCGGCCGGCGGGCAGGGAGCGTTCGATCACCGGATGCCTGCCCTCCCGGATGAAGATCTCCTCCCCGGCATCGACCTGGGGCCGCACGTAGTGGTAACGCCGCGCCGCCTCGGCGAGACCGGCGAAAAAATCGACCCTGGCGATAAAGGCGGCGGCCCGGATGATGCGCGAACTGGCGGCCGCCACCTGCGCCCGGATCCGGCAGAAGAGCTGATACTCCAGCTCCACTCTTTTTTCTTCGGCCCCCAGCACCTTGCTTTCAAATTCCTTCAGCTCCGGGGTGATGAACCGTTCGGCATTGACCAGGGTCTGTTTGCGGATAAAATCGGGCGGCACGTTGGCCAGCTGCCCCCGGCTCACCTCGATGAAGTAGCCGAACACCCTGTTGTAGCTGATTTTCAGCTTGGCGATGCCGGTGCGCTGCCGCTCCATTTCCTCCAGGGCCAGGATATGTTTTTTGCCGTCGGTGAGGAGGGAGACCAGCTCATCAAGGCCGCTGTCAAATCCCGGTTGGATGAGCCCCCCTTCCCGCAGGGTAATGGGGCAATCGTCCCGGATGCTGCCCGCCAGCAGTTCATGGATGTCCGGCAGCAGATCAAGGTCGCGGCTTTCCTCGCAAAGAATGCCGCGGGTCAGCGAGGTGAGCAGCCGCAGCTCCGGCAGCAGGGCCAGCGACTGCCGGAGCGCGGTCAGGTCCCGGCCGTTGGCCGAGCCCAGCACCACCCGGCTGTTTAACCGTTCCAGATCATAGACGCCGGCAAGTATTTCCCGCAGCTTGGCCCGCAGCCCTTCACCCGTGACCAGGGCGGTACCGGCGGCCTCGGCCGGGGCGGGGGCAAGCGGGGGCGCGGCATGATTTTTTTCGCCGGCCAGAAAGCCGACCGTATCCAGTCGCCGATTGATTTCCGCCACGTCCTGCAGGGGAAAAAGCAGGTTTTTGCGGAGCAGCCTCGCCCCCATCGGGGTGCGGGTGAGATCGATGGTGGCCAGCAGCGAGCCCTCCCGCTCCGCCCCGATAATGGTGCGGGTGAGCTCGAGGTTGCGGCGCGAGGATTCATCAATGAGCAGCACATTGTCCCGGTCCATAACCATAAGGCGTTCAATGTGGGATAGATCCGTCTTCTGGGTCTCCCGGATGTACTGGAGAAGCGCCCCGGCGGCACAGACGCCTTCCTGCAGATGGTCGCAGCCGAAGCCGGCCAGGCTGGTGGTGCGGAAATGGTCCAGCAGGGTTTCCCTGGCATTTTCCCGGTGAAAATGGGAGAAGGGCCGTCTGGTCAGGCAGATGGTCTGCACCTGGTCGAAAATCTCCCCCATGGCCTCCTCCTGCTCATCGGCGATGAGCAGTTCGGCCGGGGTGAGCCGGAGCAGTTCGTCAATCAGCTCGGCCGGCTGCGGGTATTCGGCGGCCAGAAATTCGCCGGTGGAGAGATCAAGCAGGCTGACCCCCCATTTTTCCCGGTAAAAGAGGGCGGCCACGTAGCGGTTTGATTTTTCGTCAAGGATCTGTTCCTCCGTCACCACGCCGGGAGATATGACCCGCACCACCTCCCGTCTGACCACCCCTTTCGCTTCCTTGGGGTCTTCCACCTGCTCGCAGATGGCCACCCGGAACCCGTTGTTGACCAGTTTGGCCAGGTAGGAGGAGGCGGCATGATAGGGCACGCCGCACAGCGGTACCCGGTTGGCGTCGTCCTTGCCGCTGCGGGAGGTAAGGGTGATGCCCAGCACCCGGGAGGCGGTGACCGCATCGTCAAAGAACATCTCATAAAAGTCGCCCAGCCGGTAAAAGAGAATGGCATCCTGATGCTGCTCCTTGATTTCCAGGTACTGGCGGAGCATGGGTGTTATTTTCAGCGATTCATCCATATCATTCGTCATGGGGCAGTTGCCGGAAATCAGGCTGCGGGTCAGAAGAGCCGGGGAACTTCAAGGATCTGGCCGGTGATGGTTTCGCCGGCTTCCAGGATGGCGTAGGTGCCGGGGGCGCCGAAGCGGCCGGAGCCGAGGAAACTGCCCGGATTGATGAACAGAATTTCGTAAAGGCGATGGCAGGCCGGTTGATGGGTATGGCCCGAGACGATGCAGTCAACATTATCAAACTCCCGCAGCAGATGTTCTTCCACATGATGGCGATATCCCGTGCCATGCAACAGCCCGATGTCAAAGCCGGCAATGTGAATGACCTTTTTGGCGGGCAGATTGTTCCGGCAGGCGCCGTGACACATATTGCCGTGCACGGCGTGCACTTCCCTGCCCCGGAAGGCGTCCAGCACACTTAAATCCGTCAGATCACCGGCATGGAGGATGATGGAGACATCCGCAAAACAGATGTCCACCAGCTGCCGGAAGTGGTCGTCCGGTCTGATCAGGTGCGTGTCAGAGAGGATACCGATTCTGGTTGTCATGGACGTGCCTCGGGATACCCTTCATTGATGAATTCGTAAAATGTCTATTTTCACCACGGAGCTCACAGAGCGTAGGTCGGGTTAGCGGGTGTATCGCGTAACCCGACAAAAGAGGCCTTTCGTCTAAAAACAAAAAGCCGGTGCCACGCTAATTCATGTCGGGTTACGGCGATAGGGCCGCCTAACCCGACCTACGGCTGCAATCA
>JACQYM010000354.1 GCA_016208225.1 Deltaproteobacteria bacterium
TACTAAAACCGTTTATCAGTTGTCGTCATGCCAACATGCTTCCAGCTTGCATCCAGCGAATGACCTGGATTTCGGCTAATCGTCATCTCCGCACGCGGGAACAACGAACAATGAAAATCTCGTATCGTAGGAGCGGGCCATGCCCGCGATTGAGATATCCGCAATGCCTGAGCTCGCGGGTATGGCCCGCTCCTACGTCCCGGCCGACACAAAAAATACGATTTCTACAGATTGCGGGAATAGCGCAGCAGATTTTTATTGACGGCAAGCTGCAGGCCGTCATGCACCAGTTCGTGGGTGGCCTCCCGGAACGGCAGATAAACCAGCAGGGCACTGCGCGGCTGCACCGTGACCCCCGGCAGCAGTTCCGCCAGGCGCTGCTGCCGGGGCCGCAACAAACCGGCCAGGATCAACTTGATACTCTCCTCAGCCTCGGCCAGAGGCATGGTGACCCCGTGCAGGCGGCCAGGGGGCTGCCCCGCTTCCAGGGACCGGGAGGGCTGATGCAGGGTCAGATGGCCGGCCATGGCAAGCAGGTTCTGGGGCCGTACCTTGAAGGCCGGGCTCCAGAAATAAAAAGGCGTCTGCTCCCATTGGGCCTGCACCACCCTGGGCAGGTTGGCCGCCCTGATCAGATCGGCATAGCTGTTGAGTTCGACCTGACCGACATCGGCCCGCATGCGCCAGAAGGGCAGATAAACCGTTTGTTCCCCCTGCCCGCCTTCCCAGGCCGTCTGGAGCTGCTCCAACCGGCCGCCGGGGGCGTGCCAGGCAGTCCGGCAGTTGCCGCAGGTAAGGGCCAGGGCGTCCGGGTCGCCGGTCAACTCCCAGCCGCAGCCGGGGCAGAGGGCGGCAATAAAAGTGAGCGGCCAGTGGGGTTTCTCCGCCTGACCCAGCAAAGGGGTAATGGATTCGGCCGTTGCACCCCGCACCGGCTCGTTGATCACGGCGTCAAAGAGCCCCTTTTCCAGATAAAACGGCGCATAAAGCAGACTCAGGGTCTCGCCGATGTAAGCCTGGTGCAGGATGGGGCCGCGCAGGCCGGCAGTGAACTGTTCCGTAATCAGCGGCAGCACCTGTTTGAAACGCTGGGCCGGTTTCAGAAAAAGCCCCTGCTGCAATCCCGCGGCAAAGCGCAGTTTCTGGGTCTGGCTGCGCAGCCCCACGGACAACGGAAAGTCCGGGGACGCAAGGGCCTGGTGGCTCACATCGATGAAGCGGTTGTCAATCCCCTTTCCCAGGCAGGAAAAGAGCATGCCCTTGAACCGCCAGTAGGGGTAGTAGAAGATCGGTTTGCCGGCCGGCGCCCGGTGCGGCAGACAATAACGAAAAAAATCAGCCACCCACAGATAAGAGGAAACCCGGCAGAAACCGCAGCGCAAAAGCCGGTCCGCCTCCCCCAGGGTGGCAGGGGCGCCGCACTGCGGACATTGATGTTCAATGAGGAACGAGGTCACTGGCCGGCCCCCGTTCATTCATGCGCCTTGGGACAGGAGTCAAAACTTTTCCCCGCACTGATTGCAGAATTTTGCATCAGACAGATCCCTGGCCCCGCAGCGGCTGCATATTCTGGGCGCCGGTTTTGTTTCCACCGCCTGGCCGCACCGGGAGCAGAACCTGGCCCCAGGGGCGAGGTTCTTGCCGCACTGCATGCACTGCTGGAAAACAAGCTGCTGGTGGCCGCACATGGGGCAGAACTTGGCATCCAGAGGAATGGTGCGGCTGCATTCCGGGCAGCGGGACTGAGGGCCGGCAGCCGGAACGGCGTCTCCCCCCGCCTCGGTTGTTGTCCTGCCCTGCGGGTATTGGCCGCTGAAGTATTGGGCGAACATGGCCGGCATCATCAGGCCGAGGCCGGCGCCCATGCCCTCGCCGCTGCCCTGCCCCTGGGCCGCCTTCTCCATGGCCATGGCGGCCTTCATCTGCATCAGCTTGTTCATGTCCTCGAAAACCCCCAGGCGGCTGCGATCGTCGATGGCCTGCTGCACTTCCGGGGGCGGGGTGACGGCGTTGATGTAAATCTGGGCCAGCCCCAGTCCGAAGTGCTTGAAGTCTTCCTGCAGCCGCCCGGCCATGCCCTGGGAAAGCTGGTCATATCTGGAGGGCAGGTTGAGAATCGAATCGATGGTTTCGCCCAGGTAGTCGTTGAATCGCGACACGATCACCTGGTTGAGATAATCTTCAATGGCCTCGGTGGTAAAGATGCCCTGGGTGCCCACCATGCGATTGATGAAGAGCACCGGCTGCACCACCTGCATGTTGAAGACGCCGAAGGCGCGCAGGCGGATCAGCCCCAGCTCGTCATCCTTGAACGCCACCGGATCGCGCGTCCCCCATTTCAGGTTGGTGAAGATCTTCATGTTGACGAAGTAGACCTCGGCCCGCAACGGACTGCTCATGCCCCAGGGCAGGCTGGCGATCTTGGTCAGGATGGGAATGTTGCCGGTGGTCAGGGTGTGGCGGCCGGGGCCGAAGGCCTCGACGGCCTTGCCCTTGTAGAAGAAGACCCCCACCTGGCTCTCGCGCACGGTGAGCTGGGCGCCCCACTTGATCTCCCCGGAGCCCTTTTCCGGCAGCCGATGCACCAGCTCCTTGCCGCTTTCATCAAACCATTCCAGATTTTCCAGAAATATCAGATTATTGCCGTTCATGACCGATCTCCTTGCCTGTGGTAAACAAATTGTGAACCGCTTATCGGCCGCCCCCAACAGCAGCATAAATCGAAAGACCGGGCCATGGCTGGCCACTGATGCCATCAAGGCGAAGTTGCTGCCGGGAAATAAGCGGACATGGCAAGCGGACAACCCTCACCGCGCCTTTCCCCTGTTGAAAAAAATCGCGGCAAGTGGTATATGATAATCCCATGCAAATCACCCTCTCCGCACTGAAACCATTGACTTCACGCTACATCGTTTTCCTGCTGTTCCTGTTTATTTACACAGGCATCATGCAGCAGTGCGGCGGTCTGCCGTCCATGCATACCGCCTGGCGCCTGGAGATTCCGCTGCTTCTCTACCTTTACTATTACTGCAACCTGATCACCCGCGCGTCCCGTTTGCAGGCCCTGGTGACTGCCGTGCCTATTTTTCTGGCATACGGCATTTTCGACGTCTATCATCTTCTGCTCGGCCGGCTGCTGCGTATTACCGAGGTGAACGCGCTGCCGGAGATGTTCCAGGTGCTGCCCCCTGCTGTCAGCGTGCTCGTCATCCTGCTGCTCGTCCTGCCCCTGCTCACCTTCCTGAACTGCATGCAATGGAACCGGCTTCGCCCGCTGATGGTCGGCGCCCTGCCGCTGCTGGCATTGCCGCTTGCGGTCGAGCTTGCTCCCGATCTGTTCATCGCGGCCTTTGAAAAGACGCAGAAACCTATCGACCCCTGTTCCGACCGGGTGAGCGCCGGCACCATCGGCCGGCTCAGTATGACGCTTTACAACGAGGCCAAACGAAAGAGCTCCCTGGAGAAAACCACCGATTATCGCGGCCGTTCCTTCTTCACGGAGGCATTTGCCAAGGAAGTGGACAAGGTCAATGCCATCCGGACCAAGGGCAACGTCCATCTCATCGTGCTGGAGAGTTTTTTCGATCCCAACCTGCTGCGCAACGCCCGCTTTTCGCGCAACCCCGCTCACCCGGATTTCGAGGCCTTGTTCAAAAAAAACGAGGGGATTTCCGTGTCGCCTGTCTTCGGCGGCGGCACGGCCCAGTCCGAGTTTGAACTGCTGTGCGGCGTGCCCGCCATGCGCGAACTCTCGGGCATCGAATTCGATGTGTTCACCGGCTCCAAGACCTATTGCCTGCCCAATGTCCTCACCCAGGGCGGCTATCATACCATGGCCACCAATGCCTTTCTGCCCGATTTCTTTAATTCCACCAATGCCTACGCCGGCATGGGTTTCGACAAAATTTACTACCCCAGCGAATTCGCCGAGGGACGGGAAAGCTATTTCACCATCGGCGATGTGACCGGTGAGACCTACATGTTTGACGGCGACCTGCTGACCCAGAACCTGGCCTTCATCGAGAAACAGATCCGGGAGAATCCGGCCCGGCCACTGTTTAATTACATCATCAGCATGTATGGCCATACCCCGCATGACATCAACACGGAAAAACGGCCCCTGGTGGTCACCATGCTGGGCGAGGACCGCGATGAACAGATCGAGAAGGCCGTCAACCAGTACTATTACCGCACCGAGGCCATTGCCCGGTACGTGAAGGAAATGGTGCGGATCGATCCGAAGAGCATCATCATCCTGGTGAGCGACCACCTGCCCTCGCTCACCTTCGGTCCGAACACCTATCGCGATCTCAACTATCTCGACCAGTCCGAGGACTTCATCCATCTGAACAGGATCTATGTGATGGAGAACGGCCGGGCCGTCCGCTACACCAACATCCATCATTACGATGTGCCGAAAATCATCCTCGACTATGTGACGCGGGACAGATCAGGCAAAAGCCATACCGCCAGGAAAGCCGTTTCGCCTCCGAACGGTCCCGTCGACATGCGCACCTACCGGGAACAATATATGGCCATCATGGCCAATGCCATGGATGCCCAACCCATGTTCCCGGACTTCAACTTCCTCTCGATCATCGATTTTATTGACGAACCGGCCGCAACCCCGGCGACCGGGACCGGTCCGGGCAAGAATTCGCTGTAGAGGACCGGCAGTGCAAGGAAGCAGGGGGGCTATTCGCCCCCCCATTCGTCCTTTTTCTACTCCCTAAAACCCGTAGCGGACCGTCAGATAGCCGATGTTGGCTTCATAGTCGTGGTCCAGGTAGGCGCCGGTCAGGTAAGCGGCGTCAGGGGTATAGTCATAGCCCTCGTACTGGATGTCCTCATAGGTGTATTTCTCGTAGACATAGCCCAGGGCGATATCAAGCTGCTTGGCAAAGGCATAGACCAGCTTTGCCTCCAGCAGTTTCTTGCTGTAGTCGTCGAATTTCTCGATATCGGTGAGGGCCGTGGCCCCCTGGGTCGAGAACGTGGTCTTGCCGTTGGATTTCTGATATTCCCAGGAAACGACAAGCTTTAAGACATCTTCCAGCAGCATGACCTGCGAGGAGAGGCCGTAGGTCCAGAAATTATCGTCAATATCCTGGTCCCAGAGGAAGGAGGTGGCGTTGCCGTCATCCACCGTGGGATCAGCGGTCTGGGGCGGAATGCCGGAGCCGGCGGCAAAGCTGTAATGATCCGCCTCCGCGTCCGTGGTCTCATAGCCGGCAAAGCCGCCCAGGTTCATGAGCTTGAATTGATGCCAGAGGAAATCGGCATAGATCTGGTGCCGGGTATCCTCGGTCCGGCCCAGGGTGACATCATCATAATCGTTCATGATATAACTGTAGTCCAGGCCGAGATCCAGGGTATCCATGGGGTACAGTTCCAGCGACAGCTTGATCTCGTCCTTGCTCTTGTCCGTGGCGTCGTAACGCTGGACAAACTGGACGATATATTCCTCATCGGTGTTGGTCAGCCCGGTCAGGTCAAAGTCGGTGTCCGTATCCCGCTCCAGGTGCGAATATTTAACTTTAGCGGTGACATATTCGGACAGGGAATTCTTGAGCTGCACGAAATAGGTGTCGTCCGTGGTCTTTTTCGCATCCGGCCGGTTGCGCCGGTCAGTATCCTGATAATCGTAGCCGATTTCAGCCTTGGTCCGCCACGGCAGCTTGTAGCCGATATCAACTCCCATGTTGTCCTTGCTGTAATCAAACAGGTCCTCGGCATTGCTGACGAGTTCGCCGAAGTTGTCATACTCGATGACATCGGAGTCGTTTTCCTTGTCCGTGTACGTGTAATACAGGCGCGAGTCAAGCTCACGGGTGGGCCGGGTGACCAGGGCCGCCGCGATATTGGTGTAGGTGATCTCGCCGTCAAAGGTCGATTTGTTCAAGGCGGCGGGCGCCGTCAGATTGATGTCGGTGATGGAAAAATCATTTTCGAGCTTGGCATAGCGGCCGTTCAGGGAAAAGGTTGACATGAAGGGCAGCTGTCTGACGGTGATATTGGCGCCCATCTTGCCGTAATCATTTTCCGGCGGCAGGACATTGAGATCCGTGTTGCCGAAAAAGGGGCTTTTCCAGTTCAGGTAGAGATTGTTGTTGTCAAAGGAGCTGAGCAGGCCCGACAGGGTAACGTTGACGGCCTTGGACCGGTAGCCCGCCATCATGGTGAGATCGTCGGTCTCGTGATCAACCGGCTCCGGCATCTCGACCACGTCAGCAAAGGAGCCGCTGGCAAAAGGCTTCACCCCCTCGGTCTCCAGCTTGCTGGCCCCGATGTTGACGAAAAACGGCGAGCCAAGGGACACCTCCACCTCACCGCCATACTTTTTTCTCTCGATGGAGTAGTCGAAGAAACTCCAGTTTTCCTCAGGCGGCGGCGCGGCGCCGTCAAAGCTCAGATTGCTGGTGCCCACTCCCGAGTAAAAGGTCTTGGCATCGAAGGAATAATTGTGCGGGGTTTCGTCATAGTCGAATTTGTATTTGAAGTTCCCGTACTGTCCGCCCTTCAACAGATAGTTCTGATCGTCGAGCCCGACATTGTCGCCCTGCAGTTCAAAATAATAGGAACCCTTGTAGGCATCGAGCAGAAAATCGCCGAAAACCCCGTCATCAAGGTCCCGGTATTCCTGGAATTTTGCGCTGTCATCCTTGTCGTCCACGCCGCGGACGCCGAGTTCCACCGCACCGGTTACCGCTGCCTCATCGGCGGCCATGACGAAACCGGGGGCGATCAGTAATGCTGCAACAAGAAGTGATGTATATCTTTTTTTCATTTCGGTTTCCTCCTATCGTGTCAGGCCATGATTTTCAAAATGGGCGCTCCCATGGATGGCGCCATGACAGTTCAGACAGGAGCGGGAATAGAATCTTTCGCTCGGCGCGCTGCCGTTGAAGCCCTTTTCGGCATCATACGGGGTGCCGGGGTGGCGCGACCAGTCATGGCAGTCCTGACAGATATTCGGTATTTTCTCGACCAGCAGTTTTCCGTGTCTGCTGCCATGCGGGGTATGGCAGATGAGGCAGTTCTCCTCCACCGGCGGATGCTCCCACACATAGGGTCCGCGTTTTTCCGCATGACACTGGTAACACAACTGGTTGACGGTTTCGTCCTTGATCATGGCCGGGGAGAGGGTGCCGTGGGTATTATGGCAGTCGGTGCACTTGATCTTGTTCTCGATGATCGGATGGTGCGACTGTTTGTTGGCTTCCGCTCTGTTTGACCGGTGACAGGTGAAACATGTTTCCGGCTGGTTCACCTCGGCCCGGGCGGCGTGCATGATATGGCAGGAAAAACAGGAAACGTCGTTTCTGCTGTGCTGGCCCATGTCCCACATGGCCATATGGGTGTCGCCCGCATGACACTCCAGACATTTGGCGCTCAGCTCATCAACCGGGCTGCCCCCTTTGGCGCGGTAGGCCAGGACGTTCTGCAGGGTGGGATCTGCCGCATGAGCGGCTGTGTCGCCATGGCAGGACTGACAGCCGTGCTCCTGTCCCATGCCGCTCCATATCCGGGCATGAAACGTGCCGGCAAAGGTGCCGACAATCTCCTGATGACATTCGGCGCAGCCCTCCCCTGCCGTGCCGGCCAGGGCCGTCTGAACCGACAACAGGCCCGTGGCGCCCCCGCCGGCAACCGATATGGCGACACACCATATCGACAAGGCGAACCTCTTCAGATAACGTGAACTCATACTCTTTTCCTCCTCGGGGCCCTTACGGAACAGGCATCGCATTGCTGCTTCTCGTCCCCCGGCCTGATCCTCGATCCAAACTCCGCAAATGAGCACTGCCGGTCCAGCGGCTTTCCACAATCGGATCGAACGGATACAGCCTGAGGCCAGATGCCTGAACACCTAACTCGTAACGGCTCCCCTGCTTAATTGGTGAAAATCAATTAACCGCTCCCTCGAACCGGCTATTTCGTCATTTATGTCTTGTAGTATGGATTGGTTAGGACATGGAAGTCAAGGGGCTGCTGCTTTTTGGCAGGAAAAATTACTGGTTTCCCGCATCCATAATGGTGACGGATGAAACCACCAATGAGCATTTGGCCGCCGAAATCGCGGTTGCAAGTCCGGAATTTCGGACAAAACGGTTCGGAAATCCGTAATAATTATCCTGCTAAAAAATATTCTAACATTCAAACATCACATAACTTTTTGAATTATCGCCTCTTTAACTTATGACAAGAAAATGGCATATTAATTGCTGAAGATAAAACCGAGAAATTTTTAGCCATACAGTCTGAGCCGGCATCCCCTTTCTGACGGCGGGACGGAAACCAACAGGAAAAGGCGCGGAATGTCACAACCTTATCGGCGCCACCGCCGAAATGGGCAATTTACTTATTTCACTTACTTGAGGAAAAACAATGATGAAAAGATCATGTTTAACGGCGGGCGCAACAGCCCTGGTCATCCTGCTGGGCCAGAGCTCTCAGGTCTTCGGGTCTGCATATTATACTACACGAGAAGCTATTATAAGTATGACACGCCGGATTATGTGTCCCGTGAAGCAACTGACACTGACGCCAGCTACGTGCATTATGACTCCGGAGTAAGCGGGGACTGGTTGATAGGCCTGTCCCTCGAAAGGGGGGAGGGATACGCTGCATCCTCAGGGCGTGCAGACGCAGCCAATCTGAACCTGGGCGCCCATACCTGGGCCATTTCCGCGCAGGACACATACAGGGCGGAAGGCAGCATGCTCACCAAGGCCTCGAACAGTTTTACGGTCACTCCCGGAACCTCCGGACTTTCGAACGGCGATGCCGTGACCCTGGAGCTCGGGTTTGGGTTAGACGGCTCGCTCTTCGTTGCGGGCACTCCCCATCCCGGGACAAGCGGCAGTGCCTCCGCCGACATGAGCGCAGGCCTTACCATACGTGATGAATACAGCAACCAGATAGCCGGGTTTGACGCCTCCGGCGCAATGTGGGGCATAACTTCATGGCTGATGAGCAGTGGGGATTTTCTCTTTTCCAGCGGCTGGGAGGAGAATTGGCAAACCAGCACCGGCCTGTCCCACACCGATTCGGATAGGCTCACCCAATCCGGCGGAGGCGAAAAGGTGGACAGTCATTCCTTCAACACCGGCTGGTTGACCTTGGAATTCGAGACCTTTATCGGCCAGTCCCTGTTTATCGACGCTTCCCTGAATACTCATGTTGCCACGAACGAAGAGGCGAAAGCCAGGGCCGATTTCTACAACACCCTTGCCTTTGGAGTGACGTCCCAGGCGCCAGGGGTGGAGATCGATTGGGAGATTGACCCGCACCCTGTGCCCCTGCCCGGCGCACTGCCGCTGCTCGGCTCCGGCCTGCTCGGACTGCTCGGGCTGCGCCGCAAACGCGCCAGGAATCAGGGGTGAAAGAGATTAGAACTATTGGGGACGTCCATAAAATAATAAATCTCTCATGTTGTCCATCGCACAATTTTATAATCTGATGGACGTCCCCACTACCCTATCGTTGATAAACCGGCTGTCAAACAGGAGAGGTCAAGCTCGTGGTCGATGAGGTGATTTAAGGTGAATTCGAAGGTGCCGGGCTGGATCTGTCTGGAAA
>JACQYM010000296.1 GCA_016208225.1 Deltaproteobacteria bacterium
CTGCACCGCCGCCATGAATGTAATTATACAGGAGAATCTGGTCCCGCGGATCTTCCGGTTCCCTGCCGTCGATCAGGATCTGCTGCCTGCTCAGCAGGACATCCTGGCCGAGATAGGAAAAGGCGAGAACATCCCGGCTGCCCGGCAGCAGGGAAAGCCCGAGGGGCGCGGCCAGGGCGGCAAAATCCAGATGGCTGATTTTGTCCTGCAGATGACGGATCAGGGCCAGATCGTGCTTTTCCGCCATGTTGTCCAGGGAGGTATGGCCCTGCTCGGCAAGATCCAGTCCGGCAAGATCGATATACGGACATTTGCGCGGATCCTCGCCGCTTCTGGCAACATTGGCGGCAAAGGCGAGACAGGCCGGATAACCGCATTGCCCGCAGTTGGATTTCGGGGTCCGTTTCAGCACTTCAAGGGGATTCATAGTCTTAAAGTACCATTTTGACGGCGGAATGTTCCCGCAGGGCCGCGAAAAAAAAGTTTCGCGCCTCTTCCGAATGCACCATCACTTCCAGGTTGAAGGAGACGTATTTGCCGGTGCGGCTCGAATTGGAAAAGGTGAGGGTGTGGTCGGTGCCGGCAAAGATCCCGTTGACCGCCATTACCAGGGCGTCCTGTTCCGTGCCGATGATTTTATACAGCCACTGGCAGGGGTAACTGACTGCAACCTTTTGGTCGATATACTCCATGGGCGAGACTCATGTTCTGACTTGTGGTACCTGGTGATGGACAGTTACCGGATAAGGCCGTATTGCTCTTTTTTTACCTGCCAGACCACGGTCTAACAGACCAAACAACCTGATTCGTCAATACACAGTAAGTCAGCAAGTTGAAATGATTAGGGAAAAATATGATTTTAATGTAAACATATTATTGGGAAAAAACAACCTTTGAAATGGTGAGGCATTTGCGTGAAGCTGCGCGGCTGGCACAATAATCCATGTGATTCTATGTTGTTATAACTACCAGGGGTGTCACGTATGGGGCGAAAAGTTTTTGTAACATTTGAACCGATCGGCCGCCGGGTTGTCTCTGAAGAAGGGGAGACGCTGCTTGATGTTGCCCGGCAGGCGGGGATACATATCAATGCCTCGTGCGGCGGCAGCGGCGTGTGCGGCAAATGCCGGATAGTCGTGGAAGAGGGGAGGGTTGACGCTGAAAAGAGCGAAAAGATAAACAGCGCAGATTTTGCCGGCGGGGTGCGGCTCGCCTGTTCCTCCACAATCATGGAGAATGTGAAGGTGCGCATCCCACTTGCCTCCTCCATGCAGAAGGGAGGGCTGAATGATGATGCCGTTGTCCGGCGGCGTGCCCTGGAGCATCAGTTCGATATTGAAGAACTGCGCCGGGAGGGGATTTTTTCCCCGCCCGTGGAAAAGCTCGCCCTTGAGCTGCCGCGGCCCTCGGGCACGGACAATATGGCCGATGCGGGCAGGATCGTGCAGGGACTCAAAAACCAGTATGACGAGCATGGGCTGACCATGGGTCTTACCGTACTGCGCAAAATCGGCAGGACCCTGCGCGAAAAGGATTTCAACGTCACCGTGACCCTGGCCCGGCCGGTCCGCACCCGGGGGAGAACCCATGTGGTGAATATTCAGTCCGGCAACTGGGTGAACCGCAAGTTCGGCCTGGCCGTGGATATCGGCACCACCACGGTGTGGGGGCAGCTCCTTGACCTGAATACGGGCAGGGTACTTGCCCATTGCGGCGACTATAACGGACAGATCAGCTACGGCGAGGATGTCATCTCCCGCATCATTTACGCGGAAAAGCCGAAGGGCGCTGAATTGATGCAGGAGCTGGTGGTCGGGACCATCAACACGATCATTGACCGGCTGCTGGCGGAAACGGCGGTTGACCGGGATGAGATCGATTCGATCACCATCGCGGCCAACACCACCATGACCCATCTTTTTCTGGCCCTGGAGCCGCACAGCATCAGACGCGCGCCTTATGTGCCGGTAAGCACCTTTTTCCCGCCCGTCCGGGCAACCGATCTGGGGCTCTCTCTGAAAAACCATGCCATTGTCCTGCCCTATCCGGCCATTTCAAGTTATGTGGGCGGCGACATCGTGGCCGGGGTCATGGGGTCGGGCATGTACCGCACCGACAAGCTGACCCTGTATATCGACATCGGCACCAATGCCGAAATCGTCATCGGCAGCCGGGAGTGGCTGGTGTGCGCCGCCTGTTCCGCCGGTCCGGCGTTTGAAGGCGGGGGCATCACCTTCGGCCTGCGGGCCGCCGAAGGGGCCATCACCGATTTCAGTCTTGATCCGCAGACCTTTGAGCCGATGAATATCACCATCGGCAGAAAACCGCCGGTGGGCATCTGCGGCTCCGGGCTGCTGATCATTGTCGCCACCCTCTTTGAGCACGGGGTGATTGATCAGCGGGGCAAGTTCAATCGCACCCTTGCCACCCCCCGTATCCGGCAGGGCAGAAGCGGCTTTGAGTATGTGCTGGTCTGGCGCGGGGAATCAGCCATTGATACCGATATTGTCATTAACGAAGTTGATATTGAAAACTTTATCCGCGCCAAGGCGGCCATTTACGCGGGCATGAAAACCCTGGTGGAGGAGGTGGGGCTGCAGATCACCGATCTGGAGCAGATCATTCTGGCCGGCGCCTTCGGCTCCTACATTGATCTTGACAGCGCCATGACCGTCGGCCTGCTGCCCGAGTTTGACGCCGAAAAGATCCTCTATGTCGGCAACGGCTCCCTGATGGGGGCGCGCATGAGTGAAATGAGCAACCATATCCGCCGCCACGTGGTGGAGGTGGTGCAGAAAATGACCAGTTTTGAACTTTCCGAGGTGCCCCATTTCAAGGAGCAGTATGTGGCCTCGCTGTTTCTGCCCCATACCGATATGGACCTTTTTCCGCAAACGGCCAAGCGGCGCAACGGCGCTCCTGCCGGCGGCGGGAATTGAAAATCTTGAAAAATAACCGAAATGTGGTGGAAAATAAATTTTTTTACTAGCCGAGCCTCTTGCAAAATGAGAGGTTCATTTTTTTCCCGTCATGC
>JACQYM010000297.1 GCA_016208225.1 Deltaproteobacteria bacterium
GTCACCGGGAGTGACGTAACTTGTCCCGGCCCTGCGGTGGATCCACTGCAGGGGATACTGCTGGAAAAGCTGGGCAATGACCGCAATGGGCGCGCCTTTGGCCAGGGCGCGGATCACCTGGTCCGCCGAGGCAACCCCGAACTGGGCCCGCCCCAGCTCCAGCTCCCTGATGGCATCACGTTCCGGCCCCCCCGGCTTGACCGCCACTTTGAGGTTGCGGGCGGCAAAAATGCCGTGCTCCAGGGCATAGAGGTCGCCGGCCGTGTTGATGTTATACAGCCATTTGAGCCGGTAGCTCAATTCTTCCTCCGGTTGCCGGCTCTGCTGCCCGCAGCCGCTGAACAGAAGAACAAGGACAAGCAGGCGCAGCAGGAAAACGGAGCGGGCCGGGGCGGAATTCATTGGGTCATCCTTTGCTCGACGCCCATCCTTTTCTGGATGAACAGGCCGAGCAGTTCGAGCGAAACCAGATAAAGCGAATTGAACACGCCGATCAGGAAAAGGGCCACCAGAACCTTGGCAATATCGCTCTGGTAGAGGGCAATGCGCAGGCTGTAGCCGATGCCGCTGTCAGCCCCGATAAACTCGGCGACAATGGTGCCGACCATGGCCAGGGTGGCGCTGCCGGTGACCACGGTGATCAGCTTATGGATGTTTTCAAAGGCGCGGATCTTCACTTCGAGCTGCCAGCGCATCCTGCCGGTCACGACATAGAAATGCTCGATGCTGGCCACCGGTTCGGTCAGGATGCCGATGAAGGACAGGAGCAGGGGGAAGTAGCAGATAATGGCGGCGATCAGCAGCCGGCTCGGCAGTCCGTCCCCTAGGAGAATGAAAATGATCGGCGCCACGGCGACGATGGGATAGGCCTGCAGATTGTAGGCCGCCGTTTTGATCATGGTGCCGATCAGGTTGTCCGGCCGGCCGACGATGGCCACCACGGTGGCCATCCCAATGGCAAGCAGGTGGCCGATGACGGCCACGCCGAGGGTATCGAGCACCGCCCGCAGATAGCGGCCAAAGACAGCTGCCGCGGTCTGTTGAATATCCGCGATGCCCGGAATAACATAGTCGGACAGGGAAAAGCCGTACTTGACTGCCAGCAGCAGACCCAGTCCGAGAAAATAGATGATCAGGAACTGGGAAATCCTTTTAGGCAGCATTGACGATCTCCAGCATGGTCCGCTCCAGGGCCGTCCGGTCCAGGGCCGTATCGCCATGGTGGTCCCGGCCGGCAACCTCGATGAGCTGCGGCGCCTTATGGATGTCGCGCAGCACGAGAATCCGGGCGCAGAAGGTGGAGACCTCCGCCACGCTGTGGGAGATATAGAGGAAATACTTGTCCGGAAACATCTTCTTGATGGTGACAATGATCTGTTTCCTGATGGCCTCGTCCACATTGGCCAGGCTTTCGTCCATGATGAGCAGGTCAAATTCCTGCAGCAGGTAGCGGGTGAGGTTGGCCCGGTTTTTCTGGCCCAGGGAGAGCTGGGAGAAACGGGAGTCAATGCAGGAGCCGAGGTCAAAGGCCTTGATCAGTTCCTGCAGCAGGGGCAGCCGGGCCGCGGGTGTTACCTTGGCCAGATGATCCCCGACACCGGACCAGCCGGGCAGCCGCTCGGTATTGCTGGAATAGAGAATGGCGGTGGTGGCAGGGGGCTTTATCTCTCCCGCAAAACCGCTGATCTCGCCGGCGATGATCCTGGCCAGCGTGCTCTTGCCCACCCCCGATGGCCCGAAAAGCCCATGGAAACCGGGATCGGCCAGACGGCAGTTGAGATCGTTAAAAACCAGCGCGTCACCGTGCGGATAACGATAGGTTATGTTCCGGCATTGCAGCAGCATGTGGTAACTACCTTCCCTGTTTGCGCTTTTTCCCATATCAATATGATGCCGTTACAAACAAAGCAGAAAAAAACGGAGATGTCAAAGGTAGAATTGCGGCCGGGCCGAAGTCGGCAGGGGAATGGGAGCGAAAACCGGAATGATCATCAGCATGTGGGTGCGTATCGTGCCGGCCATTTTCCCCGGCCGACAATTTTTCTGATCAGATCCCTGAAAACCGGGAAGCGCGGCGGCGGTGGTTATCAGATTTTCTTTCTTATTTTCAATGTTAACGGCCAGTTGATCGACATCTTCCTGCCTGGATCACCCCAGTGTTGACCCACCTTTTCATAAAGATTGCCGACCGGCGATACGGTGTTCGCTGCTTGAAACTCCTTGACGGCTGACCAGGTAGATATGTAGCCCATAAGCTCAGGCAAATTCCATTCTGCTTTCATGACAAAATTCGGCGGGATTACCTCCTGAAATGGAAAGTCTATGCCGGCATATCCCGTTTCCACCAGCTTTCTTTCCGCCGGCCAGTACTTACCAAGTGTCTTGCGGTAAAAATCAGAAATTATGCCATCGATGACCGGGGTTACGGAAAGCAAATTATAGGACCAAACCGCCAAGATGCCATTCGGTTTCAAAACCCTGTCCGCCTCCCTGAAAAAATCACTGATTTGAAACCAGTGCAGGGCCTGCGAGACGGTTATGATATCTATTATTTCGCCCTCTAAATTGCTGTTTTCCGCGGTTGCAACAACGTATTTTATGCCGTCAATCATCTCGGCCTTGTCGATCTGCGACCTGCTCGGGTCCGAGGCGACCACAGTCTTAAAAAAAGGAACCAGTCCTTTGGCCGTTTGCCCTGTCCCTGTAGCGCAATCCCATGCCATTTCATTTGCCGGGGAGATTGAAGCCAGGTAAGTGAAAAGCTCCGGTGGATATTCGGGGCGGTATTTTTTGTAATTCTCCGAATTGAAAGAAAAATGGTCTTTGAAAATGAGACTCACAACGGTAAAAACTCCTGTTCTATGTCCTTTCAGATAACGGAAATAAGGAGATGGTAGATGGTGAAGGGTCGCGAGCCGAGGTGATGATGCGTTTGGTCCACACGATCGCCTGACAGGACAGGTGACCTTTGGAGTTGATGGGGGGCAGCAAGTTTAAGCATCGCGGCATTATTGCGGATAGAGGCGGCAATCCCAGTCCGGGCTTTGCTCACCTTGCCATCAAATACATACCCTAACATGGCGGCCGCTTGCTGGAACCGTGAATACCTCCCCGCAATAAAGCACATCATGCCTTGCTCCCCGGTCACATACTCACCGACCAGAGACTGCCAGCCGGAAGGGAAGGAAACATGGAGGCGTTTGGCCTCAATGGCAAAATAGGTGTCATCGCCTGGGAGCGAGATAAAGTTTATGTCTATCCTGCCGCTTTGACCCTCTTTGGCTTCGTCATCAAATATCCGATGCTCCCGGACAGGGAAAAAAGGCGCGGCCCGGAGCATTTTGTCTTTTCTCAAGAGCTTGAAGAGCCTGTCCGAAAGAGCATCTTCCCGCTCCGTCTCATGCGTTTTCCTGAGAAGGGCGGCACACTGTAATACCCTATCGAGCAGGAACAGTATCGCCTCGTCAGGGAATAAAGGGATACCGAACTCGGCGTTCAATTCGACCCCTTCCTTGTGGTTTGACGCGCCTCGGCAATTCGGGCATAAATCTCAGCAGCGTCATTGAGAGCGGCCGTCCTGGTCCAGTATTCGACGGTAAACGGTTTGACAATGTGGATGCACGATTCGTCAAACCAGATAATGCCACGCAGGTAATCGAGGCGGCCGCCGGTCTGCTGGCTTGCGGTATTATACAGTTGAACCAAGACATCTCCCAGACCCGCTGAGAGGTCTTTCTTATAAAAAGGGAGAGCCTGGTCGGTGGTCAGTTCGAGACTGACCATCGCCAACCCCGCTTGACCATACACACCGCCGGATGCCGAGACCATGACCGGGCTGGTCGCTTGCGCCGCCCAGCTGTTCAGCGTGCCGCTAAGAATCGCGGCATAGGCCGAAAGACCGGCCTGATAGGTGGGCAAGGTATTCTTGTGAATCGGTTCCAGAGTGGGAATGGAGGCGTCAAGGCGATGCGGGGTAGCACTGCTGATGAAGACCTCGACCGTATCTTCAATCAAGATGATCTCCTGGTCGATGAGATCGAAGTACTGGTAAATCAGAGGTTCTACTTCGGCCTCCAGGGCAGCAACCATTTTTTGGCGCTTTGCGGCTGAGAACAGGGGGCTGTCCCCTGAAAGCCGGAAGCCGCCCGCCGAAGAGGAGGCTGCGAATTCCCGTTCAATTTTTTTCTTTAATGCCCGGGCCTTTTGCGCGATAGCGCGCACTATCTCTGCCGCGTCCGGCGACGCATCCTCGCTGCCGGGGAGCGGGAAAGGCAGGCGGAGCAGTTCATCCAGGTGTACTTTATCGCGTTCCGTGCCCCAGTTGGCCGCAGTATGAAAAAGGAAGTATCTGGCCAGTTTGGATCTGAGATACAAGGTCAGGAACAGCAGCAGATCCTCGTCTTCTTGGGGGCCGGCTATGGCTTGGAGTGTGTGTTGAAAAAGAATGGGGAAGTCGCAATAAACTACTTTTGGTAAAGCGCCTTTGCCGATGCCTTGGCTGATAAGAACAAGCGGCGGTTTGTATATTCTCCGATCTCGGGTTCTGTGCAGCTTGCGAAAACGATCTCCAACGCTTTGACAATCTTCAGTTATTAAAAAAAGACCCGGGATTTTTCCTTTAGCACTGATATATAAATCGGATGGTGCCCACCATGGGTCTTTGGGATTAGGACTGGTTCCATGAGAATCAGGCTGAAAACCCTGGCCTTTTACCCACCGATTCCCATCTTTAGGTGGCCCTACAATTTCGCCCAACGCCGGCATCTCCAGCAGATTACGCAAAAACGAGTTATCCCGTGGCGTGCCCCAGAGGTACCGCTTCCAGAGGATGGGGGCCTTCTGCGCAAGGGCCTCATGCAGCAGTTCACGAAGTGGAATTTGTTTCCGGTCCGCCGGGGCCACCGGGATAATCCCTTCGCGGCGGTCATTTCTCCTGACCTTCGGTGTTTCGTAGTCCACTCTATGGGTTACAATGTCCGGTGGGGCGGCAGTGAAGCGGGCGATAATACTTGGACACATGGCATTCTTAAAAAGAATAAAGCTGTAATCCGCCAACTGAACAACCTTCTCCAGGGTGCTCGATTGGAGCCACTGGGTCTGAAATTGATTGGAACTCCGATTAAAGAGAACTTTGGAGGGCAGGAGAATGCAGGCCCGGCCTTGAGGTTCCAGATACTCCGGAATCCGCAAGACGAAGTGCTGGGCAATCTGTTTGGTCCCACGGCCCTGCCAGGGGGGATTGCCGACTACATAACCGAATGGGCCGGGTAA
>JACQYM010000021.1 GCA_016208225.1 Deltaproteobacteria bacterium
GCAGGCCGACCTGCATCTGCACAAGGCCCTGCAGGCCGGGATAAGCAAGGTGAACCTGGAACCGGAAAATGCCGCGGCCGTCTACTGGCTGGGCAAATCGTATCTGGCGGCCGGCGATACGAAGCAGGCCAGGGAACTGCTGCAAAAAGCGGTTCGGCTGCAACCGCGGTCAACCGTCTATCAAAAGGAGCTGTACCGGCTCACCCTGGAACAGAACGGTCCCGTCCCGGCTGACATCGAGGCCGAGGGCTGAAAAGCCCGTCCGGGCCGGAGTGCCGCGCCCGCCACGAATCGCGCCGGGGCCGGGCGCGGTATCCATCTCCCTACTCCATGGCCTGGCGGGTTTCCTCCCATGCCTTTTCCAGCCGCTTGTCCGATACGGGGATAACGGTCTTCAACTCCTGGGCAAAGAGCGACACCTTGAATTCCTCCACCATGAGAGCAAACTCCCGGACCAGCTGCTGCTGCTCATGGCCCAGTCCCTCCTTGGCAAGCAGCTGCGCCAGTCTTTCCTGGTGCACGGCAAGCCGGGCCGCCTTTTCCGCGTCCTTGGCCGGATTGTGGGTTTTGCGCTCCATGCGGATACGGATGGCCTTCAGATAGCGGGGGATGCGGACCAGTTCATGCAAATCAAGCTGCCGCAGAAACCGGGGCGGCAGAAGCTGCGCCACCTCCTGCCGGAAGGCGCGGCAGTCCTCCAGGGTTACCCCGAGTTTGGTCTTCCGGCGGCAGGTCCGCTCCGTGTCGGCGATAAAATCCAGCACCATTCTGCGCTCCTGCAGGACGGCAACCACCTGGGCCATGATCTCCCTGGCCGGCACGGCAAGCCCCCTGGTCTTCACCGCTTCGATGGTGCGGCTGAATTCCTGCAGGGCCGGGATCAGGCCGCTGCGGCACCTGAAAATTTCCGCCAGGCTGAAATCGAGCAGGTCCCCATGAAATTGTTCATGGGAGGCGATGCCCTCATAGAGCGGCCAGTTTGCGCGGGGCAGCACCAGATCCTTGGCCAGGGCCTTGTACTGGGCGGCGAACTGCAGGCAGTACAGGGCGCACAACCCGGCCGCTGTTTGCCGCCGCCGCTCCTCCCGGTCGGCAAACAGGCGCAGGGCCACCCGGCCGTCGTTTTCCCGCGCCAGTCCGGGGTAGGCAAAACCGGTGAGTCTGCCCTCCTTGTCCTTGATGGCCAGCCGCTCCGGCACCTCGGCAAAATCCAGGTCCCGCACCTCGGGCCTCTCCCATTGCCGGCGCAGGGCGTCCAGGGCGGGAGTGGCGCCGGCCTGCCCCCCACTCTTCACCAGGGCGCTGAAATCCCGGCCCTGGGCCACCGGATTACCGGCGCTGTCCACCAGCAGGCAGCGCATGCGCAGATGGGCCGGCAGCGTATCCCGGGGCCAGCTGCCGCGCTCGATGCGCACACGGAATTCCCGGGCGATCAGCTCTTCCAGCTGCCCGTACAGGGACCCTTCATAGGGACGCAGCCGGCTGCACAGTTCCGCGGCCGTAGTAGGGATGGGAATGAGCTGGCGGCGGATGGCCTTGGGCAGCCCTTTGAGCAGAAAGGTAATTTTCTCAAGCAGCAGGCCGGGCACCAGCCATTCCAATTGTTCAGCGGCAACGTGGCCGGCCAGATCCACCGGAATCGAGACCGTCACCCCGTCCTTCTCCTCCCCCGGGGTAAAGGCATAACTGAGCGGCAGGGTCAGCTCGTTGCATTGGATTGCAGCCGGATTTGAGCAGCCGGATGAGCCCGGCCCGGTCATGGACCTCCGCGGGCAGCCGGGTGTCGTAAAATTCATGGATCAGCATCTCATCCACCAGGATGTCCCGGCGGCGCAGCCGGTCCTCCAGGTCCGCCAGGTCAGTGATGAGCTGCCGGTTCTTGTCGAGAAAGGCGAAATGGCCGCCGCACTCCCCTTCCACCAGGGCGGCCTGGATAAAAATCTGCCGCGCCTCCGCCGGTTTGAGCGGCCCGAAGTTGACGCGCCGGCCCGCCACGATGACCAGGCCGAACAGCGTCACCTTTTCCAGGGCAACCACCTGGCCGCTCCTCTTTTCCCAGTGGGGCGCACTGTAGCTGCGGCGGCACAGCGGGCCTGCCAGCGGCTCCAGCCATTCCACCCTGATGCCCGCCACGGTGCGGGCATAGAGCCGGGAGGTCTCCACCAGCTCCGCGGCCATGATCCACTGGCCGGCCCGGTTGAACTGGCCGGAGCCGGGAAAAATCATCAGCTCCTTGCCCTGGCCGCCCTGGTAGACGTTTTTTTCCTTTTTCAGGCCGATATTGCGCAGGTTGCCGCTCAGGATGGACTGATGGATGCGGTCGTAACAGCTGTCATAGCGCTTGTCGGGCTCCGTCTCCAGCTCCGCCAGACACGAGGAGCGGAGAAAGAAATGATGCTCCCGGCCGTTGCCCGAGGTGGCCAGCTGGGCCCAGATCTGTTCATGGATATCACGCCACTCCCGCAGACGCTGATAGGAAAGAAAATTGCTCTTGCAGAAGCGGCCCAGGGCGGACGCGCTCTTCTTCTGGTGGACCAGATCATCATAGAGGTCCCACAGATGCAGATAGGAGAGGAAATCGGACCGTTCGGAACGGAACCGCGCATGGGCCGTGTCCGCCTGGCGGGCGTTGTCCGCCGGCCGGATGCGGGGGTCCTGGATGCTGAGCGCCGCGGCGATGATCACCACCTCCCGCAGGCAGCCGTTTTCCCTGGCGCAGATGATCATCCGGCTGATGCGGGGGTCAAGGGGCAGAGCGGCCATGATCCGGCCTCGCTCGGTGAGCCGGCGCTCCGGGTCGATGGCGCCCAGCTCGGCGAGCAGGTTATAGCCGTCCTGTACGGCCCGGGGGGCCGGCGGATCGATGAAGGGAAATTTTTTCGGATTGCCGAGCCGGAGGGCGATCATGAAGAGGATGACCTCGGCCAGGTTGGAGCGCACGATCTCGGGCAGGGTGTACTCGGGCCTGCCCAGGTAATCCTCCTCGCTGTAAAGCCTGACGCAGATGCCTGGGCCGACGCGGCCGCAGCGGCCCGCCCGCTGGTCGCAGCTCGCCCGGGAGATGGCGGTGACCGGCAGCTTGGTGGTGCCGGCCCGGACATTATAGGAGGAGATGCGGGCGAGCCCCGTGTCCACCACATACCGGATCCCCGGCACCGTGATCGAGGTCTCGGCCACATTGGTGCTCACCACGATCTTGCGCACCCCGCTCTTGCGGAAAATCCGGTTCTGGTCGGTGCCGGAAAGACGGCCGAACAGCGGCAGAATCTCCGGCTCCCGCTCCTTGATGCCGAGCCGCGGCCCGTCATGCCTGAACCGTTTGCCCAGCAGTTCCACCGTGTCGCGGATATCGCGTTCCGTGGGCATGAAAACCAGCATGTCGCCGCCGCCCTCCGCCCCACCGCACAGCTCAAGCACCGCCTCCACCGCCTGTTCCACATAGCCGGCGTCCTGACCGGCGGCCCCCTCCTCCCTGGTGTCGTCGGCGGCGCGATAGCGGATTTCCACCGGATAGGTGCGGCCGCTCACCGTAATGACCGGCGCCAGATCAAAGGCCCGGGAAAACTTTTCCGTATCAATGGTGGCCGAGGTGATAATGACCTTGAGATCGGGCCTTTTTTTCAGCAGTTTCTTGAGAATACCCAGCAGGAAGTCGATATTGAGACTGCGCTCATGGGCCTCGTCGATAATAATGGTGTCATAGGCCCGAAGGGACTGATCTTGCTGGGTTTCCGCCAGCAGAATGCCGTCGGTCATGAATTTGATGCGGGTGGCCGGCCCGGTCTGGTTGCTGAAACGGATCTTGTAGCCCACCAGGTGGCCAAGCTCGCCCAGCTCCTCCCGCACCCTGGCAGCCACCGAGGTGGCCGCCAGCCGGCGGGGCTGGGTGCAGCCGATCAGCCGCTTTTCCCCGCGGTTTGCTTCCAGACACATCTTCGGGATCTGGGTGCTTTTTCCCGAACCGGTGTCCCCGGCAATGATCAGTACCTGGTGGTCCCGGATCGCCGCGATGATCCGCTCCTTTTCCGCGGTAATGGGCAGAACTTCCGGATAGTTTATCTCTCTTGGCTCATGGCGGATGGCTATTGGCTCATGGCGCATGGCGGATGGCTTTCGGTGATTGTTCATTGTTCCTTGTTCATTGCTCATGGCTCCGGAAATCAGAATGCAGGTCGGGTTAGCGGGCGTATCGCGTCACCCGACAAAAAAGAGGCCTTCCCGGCCAATGGCCAATCCCTTGCACCACGCGAGTTCATGTCGGGTTACGGCGATAAGGCCGCCTGACCCGGCCAACGATTGGATGACGCATGGCTGATGGCAATCCGCAATCCGCAATCCGAAATCCGTTCATCTTACCATAAATATCTTCTTTGACAAATGGGCGGCGACCTCCGTCTGCCAGGAAAAAATTGGCAAAATGAACTGATGGCAATTGACAATTCGTTCCCGAAAATGGTTAATTGATAAGCAGTTACATGAACAACGGCTTCGTCGCCAACCGGTGCCATTTTTCCCCTGCCCGTGCAGCAGGGGCAAAGCCTGCGGGCCGGCGGACCCGGTCATGATAAAAAATAAACCCCAGCTCACGATTACGAGGAACAACAGATGAAAATAGGACGCAATGATCCATGCCCCTGCGGCAGCGGACAAAAATATAAAAAATGCTGCCAGGGCAAAGTTGATTTTAAACCGGCCACCGGCCAGGCGGCGCCCCAGGTGACCTTAAAAAGTGAAATCGACAAGCTGCAGGAAATCGCGGTCAAAAAAGAAAAAATGGTCAAACCCCTGGGCGTCTTTGTGCTCTTTTCCACCGAGGCAGGGGATGCCTGGCTGCTGGAAATAACCGACATGGATGCGGTGCAGGTGGCGGACAAGGGCTCTAAAATCGCGGTGGATCTTGACGAGAACCCGGAAACCATAGAAATCAACTGGACCCATCATTTTACCGTCAGGAACAAGCAGTTCGTGACCACGGCCTATGCCGATAACCGGGAAGTTGTCTGGCCGGGGTATCCGACCCACTCGATCTTTGCCGCCATCCAGCGCATCCGCAAAAAATTTCCCAAAGAGCTGCTGAACAGCATCCATCTGCAGGAGTCAGAAGCAGCCGCGGAACAGCAGTAAGCACTCCGACGGCACCAGCATGTCATTCCCGTCCCCACCCGCGGGGGGATGATCGTAGGGGCGGGTTCCAAACCCGCCCTTAAATCGTCCGGCCCCACCCCACGGGGGGATGATCAACGGCAGCGAAAACCCGGAAAAATCACACGATTCCGGGTCGCGCGTTGCTTGCCCAAAATGACGTCCTGTTGCATGTCCGCATCAGCCGGTTTGCCATGAAGCTCTTCAGATTTCTGCCCATGACCGCGGTCATGGGCCTCATCTTTCTGCTCTCCCACACCCCGGGCGACAGCCTGCCCCCGGCCCTTCCCGGCCTGGACAAGGTGTGTCACGCCATTGCCTACGGCACCCTGGCCGCCAGCTGCCTCTATGCCCTGCACCCGGTGCGCGGGAAAACCTCATTTTTCCGGCTCGGTGCGGCTGTGGTCTTTTTCTGTTTCCTCTACGGATTAACCGACGAATTTCACCAGTCCTTCATCCCCGGCCGTTCACCAAGCGGGCTGGACATCGTGGCCGACACGGCCGGCGCGGCCCTGGTCGTTTTCATCCGGCACCGGTGGCGGCACATCGATATCAGCCGGAGCGGCAAAGCCCTGGGCCGCGGCTGACACTTTCCCCCTTTTTTCCGGATCAAAGCCGGTGAACTGTTCCAGATAGAGGCTGGCCAGGCAGGCGCACTGCAGGGGAAAGAGAAAGTATTGCAGCGCCGCCAGGGGCGGCACCAGGGCCGCGGCAATCGTAGCAGGGCGTAGATCCACCAGACGGTCATGACAATGCCCGGCAGCACCAGCAGAAAAAAGCCGAACATCACCAGCAGTCCCATGAAAAAGATGGGAAAAAGTTCACCAAACCGCTTCAGGCCGCTGAACAGGTCATTGAACTCGCACCGTCTGCCGGTGCGCAGCCACTCAATCATGGCCAGCATGTAGCCGCCCATGAGCGGCCCGGCCAGCAACCCCAGGGTCAGGGACATCAGCAGCTGCACCAGCAGGCCGCCGAGGAACAGCACGACAAACTCCTCCTGCATCATGTCCACCATATTGCGCAAGTGGGCCTGAAAATTCATGGTTTGTACCTCGAATTTTTTGCTGGACAACAACCTGCCGCTGTCCTATATTTAAGAAAAAACTTAAACACTGAACGTGTGGGCTTTTCGCAAAATTCGTGAATTATTTTTTTCGTCATGCCGGAGGTTTGTTATCCGGTATCCAGCCAAGAGCTGCAACGCCCGGAGACTGGATTCCGGCTCAACACCCTGCCGGAATGACGGCAGAATCGTTTTTTGTTCCGATTTTTGATACTTTATTTTTACCTTTAAGGAGAAACAGACATGCCACTCTATGATTTTCGTTGCAAGCAGTGCAACAAACCCTTTGAGGCCCTGC
Organism: Deltaproteobacteria bacterium; assembly: GCA_016208225.1. Classification (GTDB taxonomy): domain Bacteria; phylum Desulfobacterota; class Desulfobulbia; order Desulfobulbales; family SURF-16; genus SURF-16. The sequence continues at coordinate 6,507 of JACQYM010000021.1, forward strand.
TGTCCTCAAGCTCCGAGGCGGCCCTGGCCGAGGTGCGCTGCCCCAAGTGCGGCAGCAGTGATGTCGTCAAAACCATATCCGCCGCGAGCTTCCGCATCGGCGGGACCAGCGGCGGTCCGGCGCCCATCGGCAAGCCGCTGGGCGGCTGCGCCTCCAGGGGCGGCTTTTCCTGAGCATGATACTGTGCGGCCGGTCGGCCGTGAATGAAGGCAAGAGGCACAAGGCAAGAGGCATAAGTGAGAAGCTCCTTGCCTTTTGTCTTTCCCCCCTTGTGCCTAATGCCTTTTGCCTATTGCCTGTCCTTAAAAATCTATCCGAAAGCTGTACACTCCCTCTTCCAGATGACTCTGCACCTTGTAGCCGGACTTGTTGAAAATCGACTGCATCCGCGAGTTTTCCCGCAGCACCTCCGCCGTAAAGCCTGAAATGCCGCTCCGCTTGGCCAGGCTGATCATGTGGCGGAACAGGAATGAGCCGATCCCCCGGTTCTGCCACTCATCGCGGACAATGAACGCCACCTCGGCCCGGTTGGTCCGTTCATCAAGATAATAACGTCCCACGGCAATCATCTCCTCGCCATGGGCCGCGGGCAGCGTGGCGACAATGGCCACATCCTTGCGGTGATCGATATAGACGAAATTCTTGATCTGCGTATGGCCGAAGCGGGTGCTCTTGCTCATGAAGCGGTAATAGAGGGTCTCCTGGGACAGGGCATAGAGCAGGTCGCGCATGCTCTGTTCGTCCGTGGGATGGATGGGCCGGAAAGTGATCAGGGTGCCGTCGTCCAGCAGCAGGGAGGTCTTCATCTCGTCCGAGGCCACCACCATCTTGTCGCCGAACGAGGCGAAATCGGGCCGGATATATCTGTTTTCAATGGCCTCGTTCAGCAGCTGCTCCCTGAACTTGGGATGGGCGATGCTGATCAGGGCCAGGGTCCGCTCCTCGATGTTCTTGCCGTGCAGATAGGCGATACCGAATTCGGTGACCACATAGTGCACCTCGCCCCTGGTGGTCACAACTCCGGTGCCCTGGCTCAGCTGGCAGACAATGCGGGATTTCTCCTCATTGTCCGCGGTGGCGGGGATGACGATGAGGGCCTTGTCGTTTTTGGAGCGGGCCGCCCCCCGGTTGAAATCAACCTGGCCGCCGATGCCCGAATAGAATTTTTCCCCCTGGGAATCGGCGCACACCTGGCCGGTCAGGTCGATTTCCAGGGCCATATTGATGGAAACCATCTTGCGCTGGCAGCTGATGATATAGCTGTCATTGACATATTCGGTGGGCCGGAAGGAAAAAAGCGGATTCTCATTGACCAGATCATAGAGCTTCTTGGTGCCCATGCAGAAACTGGTGACGATTTTCCCCTGGTCCATGGTTTTTCTGGCCCCGGTCACCGCCCCGGACTCGATGAGTTCGATCACGGCATCGGTGATCATTTCCGTATGGATGCCGATGTCCTTCTTCTCCTTGAGATAGTGCATGCAGGCGGCGGGAATGCGGCCGATGCCCGGCACGCGTCCCAGGCCGAACTGGACGGTCGAGCCATCCTCCACCAGGGAGGCGACATGCTTGGCGATCTTTTTCGACACCTCGTGCATGGGCTTTGACACCCGTTCGATCAACGGGAGATCGGCCGGGATCAGGATATCCAGGTCAAAGATGTCAAGCAGGGAATCGCCAAAGGTCCAGGGCATCTGTTTGTTCACCTGGGCAATGACCAGGGAGCCGTTTTCCGCCGCGCTTTTGACGATGTCCACGGAAATCCCCAGGCTCACCTTGCCCAGGATATTCGGCTCGGACACCTGGACCAGCACCACGTCCAGGGGGAGCTGGCCGGCCTTGAACAGCAGCGGGATATCGGAGAGCAGCATGGGGGTGTAACTGCCCAGCCCCTCCTGGATCAGGCCGCGCACATTCTGGCCGATGAAAAAACTGTTCACCGTGAAGCTGTCGGCCAGTTTGGGGCTGGCATAGGGGGCGTCCCCCTTGGTCAGCAGATGCACGATCTCCACATCGGCCAGTTCCCCGGCCCTCTTGGTCAGCGCATCCACCAGCAGCTGCGGCTCGCCGCAGCCGGTGCCGATGAAAACCCGCTGCCCGTTTCTGACCTTGGAGACGGCCTTTTTCGGCGTGGAAATCATATCCGCATATTTTTCCTGCCAATTCGGGTCGTATTCTACTTTTACCGCCTGATTCATACCTGTAACCTCATCGTCAGCAAAAAAGAGGGGAATCTGATAAAGACAGTTGCCGGTTTACCGTTTACGGTTGGCGGATTGCAGTATTTCAAAAAACCGTTCTTAACCGTAAACCGATAACCGTAAACCGAATCAAAGGGGCCGCAAGGTCATGCGGGCATCGGCGACAACAGCCGTGCCGCCGATTTCCCCGACAATAAAGGGATTGATGTCCAGCTCCTGGATTTCGGGAAAATCGGTGGTCAGCTGGCTGATGCGCTGCAGGCCGTTGGCAATGGCCTCCAGGTCGACACCCTTCTGGCCCCGCTTGCCCTTGAGAATTTCATAAGAGCGGGTGGCCAGCAGCATCTGCACCGCCTCTTCCGAGGTGATGGGCGCCAGATGAAAGGTGACATCCTTCATCACCTCGACGAAGATGCCGCCCAGACCGAACATGAGCATGGGGCCGAACTGCGGGTCGCGGCTCATGCCGATGATCACCTCCAGCCCGGTATCCACCATCTTTTCCACATACACCCCCTCGATCCTGGCATCCGGCGCCTTCTCCCTGATGCGCAGCATCATCAGATCATAGGCGTCCCGCACCCTTTCGCCCGAGGCGAGATTGAGCTGCACGCCGCCCAGGTCGGTCTTGTGCACGATGTCCGGGGAAACAATCTTCATGGCGGCCGGGAATCCCACCCGCTTGGCGATCTCGATCGCCTCCTCGGAACTGGAGGCGAGCTTGCCTTCGGGGATACGGAAGCCGTAGGCGTCAAGAATGCTCTTGGCCTTCACCTCGCCGAGATGGAGCCGGTTGGTGCGCTGATGGCGGGTGATGATGCGTTCCACCCGCCGCCGGTTCACCGGAAAACGGGTCACCACCCGGGGCGGCCGCTGTTTCCAGGCGGCGTATTCGTACATGGCCTTCAAGGCCTCCACCGCCCGTTCCGGTGAATCATATTCGGGCAGGCCCGCCTCGCCCAGCTCGTCCCGGCCGGGCATGACGCCCTTGCCGCCCATGAACGAGGCGAGCACCGGCTTCTTGCCGGTCAGTTTGGCGGCAATGGCCCGGGCCGTTTCCGCCGGCCGGGTCATGGCCTGGGGGGTGAGGATGACGATAACGGCGTCCACCGCTTCATCCTCCTGGGCCGCCTCGATGGCCGCCACATACCGCTCCGGATCGGCATCGCCCAGCACGTCGATGGGATTGCCGGTGCTGGCGGCACTGGGCAGCTTCTGGCGCAGGGCATTGGCAATGCAGCGGTCCAGGCAGGTTACTTCGAGCCCCGCCTTTTCCACGGCATCGGCCACCATGGTGCCGGGCCCGCCGGCATTGGTGATGATGAGCACCCGCTTGCCCTTGGGCAGGGGCTGCATGGAAAAGGCGGTGACAAAATCGAACAGCTCCTGGAAGGTGTCGGCCCGGATGACGCCGGAACGCTTGAAGGCGGCGCCGTAGGCGATATCCGCGCCGGCCAGCACGCCGGTGTGGGAAGCGGCGGCCCGCAGACCGGCGGCGGTGGTGCCGGATTTCAAAATGACCACCGGCTTGAACGACGAGGCCTCTTCGGCCGCCTTGACAAAATTATCCCCCGAGCTGATATCTTCGAGATAGCCGGCGATCACCCTGGTCTGCTCGTCCCGGGCCAGGGCCCGCAGCAGGTCCACCTCGGAGATGTCGGCCTTGTTGCCGATGCTGATCACCTTGGAGAGCCCCATGCGGCGGCCGGCGGCCTGATCGAGGATGGCGGTGCACAGCGCGCCGGACTGGGAAATGACGGCCACGCCGCCGGCGGCCGGCATGGAGCCGGCAAAGGAGGCGTTCAGATTGTTTTCCGTATTGATCAGCCCCAGACAGTTCGGCCCCAACATGCGCACATGGCGGCTGGCGCACAGGGAGGCGATTTTTTTCTCAAGCTGCGCTCCCTCTTCGCCGGTCTCCTTGAAGCCCGCGGAAATGACGATGATGCCGCGGCAGCCGGCATCGAGCGCATCCCGTACCGCATCTTCCACATGGGCCCGGGGCACG
>JACQYM010000298.1 GCA_016208225.1 Deltaproteobacteria bacterium
GGAAAGGTTGACGATCTGAGCGGCCTGAAGGAAAATGTCATCATGGGGCGTCTCGTGCCGGCAGGCACGGGACTGGAGCGCTACTCCATGGAGGAATAAGCCGGCAGCGCATCATGACGCCCAGAGGAGGCGCCTCGGCATTCCATGCCTGACGCGCCTCCTCTCTTTATGTCCTTGGCGCGCGCGCAACTTTCAGATGCATGCAAGTTTATGCTTGACACCGGCAAATGCATCGTGTAATTATTCCGTTTTTCGTAAACGAGTATCCTGCCTTTCCGAAGGCACGACACATTTATAAATTATCAGGTAGGAGTTCAGTCAATGCCAACCATCAACCAGCTGGTACGGCACGGTCGTAAGAAGTCTGTGAAGCGGACGACAACCCCGGCTTTGCAGGCCTGTCCCCAGAAACGGGGCGTGTGCGTACGTGTATATACCACAACACCGAAGAAACCAAACTCGGCTTTGCGAAAGGTGGCCAGGGTGCGCTTGACAAACGGGATTGAGGTGACTTCCTATATCCCCGGTATCGGCCACAACCTGCAGGAACACTCCGTTGTTCTGATCAGGGGCGGCAGGGTAAAGGACCTTCCCGGTGTGCGTTATCATATTATCAGGGGAACACTTGACACGCTGGGTGTCTCAGACCGGAGACAGGGACGCTCCAAATATGGCGCGAAACGTCCCAAATAAGTAATGCATTTAAGGGAACAGGATAAGGAGTAGCAGACGATGCCCAGACGGAGACTTGTAGCAAAACGCGAAATTACCCCTGATGCGCGCTTTAACAGCGTGCTTGTGTCAAAGTTTATCAATGGTTTGATGCAGCGTGGCAAAAAAAGCGTAGCTCGGAATATATTTTATGATGCCATGCAGATTCTTGAGTCGTCCGTATCCGACGATAAGCCGCTGGCCGTATTTGAGAAAGCCATGGAGCACGTCAGGCCGAAGGTTGAGGTGAAATCCCGCCGCGTCGGTGGTGCCACCTATCAGGTCCCCGTGGAAGTCCGGTCCGAGCGCCGTAACGCGCTGGCCATCCGGTGGATCGTGGATTTTTCTCAGAAGAGAAGCGGAAAGTCAATGGCGGAAAAGCTTGCCGCCGAGCTGTCAGACGCCTTTCATAATCGCGGTACCGCGGTGAAAAAGCGTGAAGATACCCATAGGATGGCTGAGGCAAACAAGGCATTTGCCCATTATCGCTGGTAAGGCCTTTTTTATCCTCGGGCGGGCTGTGCCGTTGATTTGAAAGAGATGTTGGAAAGAGGAAATAAAGGTGGCAAACGGCATCTCTTTAGCGCGCCTGCGCAATATCGGCATCATGGCCCATATCGATGCGGGCAAAACGACAACTACTGAAAGGATCCTTTATTATACGGGTCGGACCCATAAGATGGGTGAAGTCCATGACGGCGCGGCTGTCATGGACTGGATGGAACAGGAGCAGGAGCGGGGCATTACCATTACCTCCGCCGCTACTACCTGCAGCTGGAAAAACCATAGAATTAATATCATTGACACGCCGGGCCACGTTGACTTCACCATCGAGGTCGAACGGTGCCTGCGGGTCCTTGATGGAGTAATCGCCGTATTCTGCGCAGTCGGCGGAGTTGAGCCCCAATCGGAAACGGTATGGCGGCAGGCGGATAAATATGCAATTCCCCGAATTGCATTTATCAATAAGATGGACCGGATCGGCGCTGATTTTGAGCGCTGCATCACGATGATGGTAAAGCGGTTAGGCGCTAACCCCTTACCAGTGCAAATTCCGGTTGGTGCGGAGGAGAATTTCCGCGGGGTCATTGACCTCCTCACCGGGAAAATGCTTGTTTTTGATGAAGAATCTCAGGGAGCCATTGTTGTTGAACAGGAAATCCCCGCAGATCTCATAGATAAGTTCACGGCTGCACGTGTGGCCCTCGTCGAGAAGCTGGCCGACTTCGATGAGGGGGTCATGGAAAAATATCTGGAAGAGCAAAGCATATCCGCGGACGAGCTGCGGAAAGCGATACGGACTGCGACGTTAAAACTTCAACTCGTTCCCGTATTCTGCGGCAGCGCATTCAAGAATAAAGGCGTACAGCCTCTGCTTGATGCCGTTGTTGCCTATTTGCCTTCACCCACAGATGTTCCTCCAGTCGAAGGTGTAAACAGTAAAGGCGACGTCGAAACGCGGAGAACCGGAGCAAGTGAAAAATTCTGCGCTCTGGCCTTCAAGCTCGCGAGCGATCCGTTTGTCGGCAATCTCGCTTACATACGCGTCTATGCCGGTGAGCTGAAGATCGGCAGCAAGGTTTATAATCCTGGCAAGCACAAACAGGAAAAAATAAGCCGCATCGTCAAGATGCACTCCAACAAGCGGGAAGACGTTGAAAAGGTTGGACCCGGGGATATAGCCGCTGTGATCGGTCTGAAGTTTACCACCACCGGCGATACCCTGTGCGAGGCGGGCGACGATATTATCCTGGAAAGCATGGATTTTCCGGAGCCGGTGATCAGCATCGCCATAGAGCCGAAAAGCAAAGCGGAAGAAGAAAAACTGCTTGACAGTCTGAATAAGATTTCGCTGGAAGATCCGTCCTTTAAAATGCGAACGGATGCGGATACCGGGCAAACCATTATTTCCGGCATGGGCGAGCTGCACCTGGAAATTATTGTTGACCGCCTGATCCGGGAGTTTAAAGTCGGTGCCAATGTGGGCACACCGCAGGTTGCCTATAAGGAAACCATCGAAGGTGTGGCCAGGGGTGAGGGAAAATTCATCCAGCAGGCCGGGGTCAAATCGCAGTATGGCCACGTTTGGCTTGAGGTGGCTCCGAATGAAAGAGGAAAGGGCCTGATCTTTGAGAGCAAAGTTGATGAGGCGCTTATTCCGCCGGAGTTTATCCCGGCAATACGAAAAGGGGTGGAAGGCAGTCTGGAAGGCGGTCCGCTGGCAGGGTATCCGGTCATCGATGTCAAGGTGACCCTGGTGGACGGATCTTACCATGAAGAGGATTCCACTGAGCAGGCATTTTCCGTCGCGGCAACCATCGGCCTGCGCCATGCGCTGGCCCAGGCCGCGCCGATACTGCTCGAGCCCTTGATGAATGTCGAAATTATCGTGCCCGAGAAATTTGTTGGTGATGTGATCGCGGATCTGAATACCAGAAGAGCAAGAATTCACGGTATTGAAAGTCGCGACACTGGATACCAGATAATTACAGCCCAGGCACCCCTGGTGGAAATGTTCGGTTATTCGACCGATCTCAGATCCGCTTCCCAGGGCCGGGCTAATTTTA
>JACQYM010000022.1 GCA_016208225.1 Deltaproteobacteria bacterium
AGCAGAGAATTTATGCCGGGCCTGAGGTTGTTGGTTTCGATAAAATCATGAAAGGCAGCGGTGGAAATAATGAATCCCTCGGGCACGGGCAGACCAAGCTGCTGCTTGAGCTGGCTGAGATGCAGGCCTTTGCCCCCGGTCTGCAGATCGTCGGCATAGGATTCGTGCAAGGGAAGAATAAAAGAGGCGGCGGGGGAGGAGTTGAGCGGGGTCAGGGCGATGCGCCCGTAAAAATCTATTTTTTTGTAATACGCGCGTAAGGTTCGGTGCGAAGCGGGTGCCATGCGGTTCAGGCAGCCCACCATGGCGGACACCCCGTCGGAGAGTTCCCGGTGCAGCCGGCGAATGCGGTGGAGGTCGACCTTCCTGTTCTGATAATAGAGTTCCTCCAGCTCAACGAGACGCTCATGGCAAAGGCGATCGTGCTGCAACAGCTCCTTGAACGCCTGGTATTTTGCCCGGATGGCCGCCTTGGGGGCAATGAGCTGCAGGGCAATACTGCTGACGATATCGAGCATGAAGAATCACTGGGCAGATATTAACTCAACTTTCTGAGTGCCTCTATTTTACTGAATTTCCGTACGTCTGCAATTTTAAATTGCCGCTTTGTTTCCGGTGCGGGAGCCAGGAGTCTGAATTGGCAAAAACCGGCATATGATTTCCTGCCTTTCTGTTCATTCTGACTCCTGACCCCTGAATTCCGACTCCTGATGTATCAATAAACCCCCAGCAGATTCAGACCGAGCAGCAGCAGACCGGCGCAGGCAACCCTTTTGACCACAATCGGGTTGACCCGTTTGGCAATCTGCGGACCGATGTATCCTCCCAGCAGGGCGGCGGGAAACATGCACAGAAAGAGGATAAGGTCAAAATTGCCGAACTGAAAATGTCGGATTGAACTCATGGATGTGTTAAAGAAAATGGCGAGCAGGGAGCTGCCCACCACGATATACATGGGCAGGCGCAGGCCGACCGTCATGAGGGGAACCATGAACGGGCCTCCGCCGAATCCGAACATGGAGGACATGACCGCGATAAGAAAACCGCCGATCGCCCCGACAACCACATTCGCTTCAAATTCCTGACCCCAGAAATCTATTTTCATTGTCACTCCTCCTTTTTATTTTTTGGCCTTGGCGGCCTCTTCGGCCCGTTTCTTGAACTCTTTCAGGATAGCCTGCTCTTTCTTGTTTTTGGCCAGATAGCCCGCCGTGGTCTGCCAGTACATCAAGGCCGCCAGGACCATGAGAATCCAGCCGAAGGCAAATTTAAACTGATCGAGGGTGATGAGTTCCGTCAGCTTGGGTCCGATGAAACCGCCGACCAGCATGGCGCAGCCAATCGAACAGCCCAGCTTCCAGTTGATGAATTTGATCTTGGAATAGTTGTAAATGCCGCTGCCCTGGGAAAAGAGCACCGTTGGCATGACGGTCCCGGCCACAATGGTGTGCGGCAGCGGGAAAAGGCTGACCAGGATGGGGTTCAGAATAAAGCCGCCGCCCGCGCCCATCAGGACGCCGAACACGGAGATCACGAGGCACAGCAGAAAAGGCCACAGGATGTTCTGGCTGGTGCCGGCGGTGCCCAGATAGACCAGGGGGAAGGAGATGCTGTTTTCAAAGACGGCAGGCGCGCTCTTCATGTTTTTGTCGCATACGGCGACAATATTGTATTTGCCGGGGGCAAGACCTTCCCGGATATTGATTTCAGCTGAAAAAGTACCGTCCGGATTGATTACGACATCCGGGCTGAGCACCTTGTCCAGCTCTTTGAAGCGCTCCTTGACCAGCTGCATGGACCGTTTTTTATTTTCCTTGTCATCCATGGGATCAAGCAGGTCTCCCCGGCTGCCGATGATGCTGGCCATGATGCTGGCCTTATACCGGTCGATCTGCATCTTGGCGGGCACGCTGTATGCCGCCTCGGCGCCAAGCTCCTTGATGGCCTCGGAGTATTTCCATTTTTTGCCGGCCTTCTTCAGTTCGGCTATTTTATCTTTTTGATCGACGGGAACAAAGATCTTGTAATAGGCCGGCATGTCATAGGTCAGGTAGAAGACATAAGGAATCTGGCCCGTCTTTTCATCCTTCTTGCTGTCAAAAAAGTTGGCGCGCACTGCCTTGTCGGCGGCCCACACCTCCAGATAGACGGGCTTGCCGGCCGGGGCCTTGCCCGTGACTTTGATAACCCCGCCGTTATTTAATGAAGTTTTATCAATCTGCAGCGTTGGCGCAGCATCATCCTGGGCATAGGCGCTTGCGGCCAGGAAAAAGCAGGCCATCAAAACAGATAACATCCCGAGAAACTTTAACTTTTCTTTCATGTTTTCCCTCCTCGTCGTGAGACGGAACCATTGGTAATATTGACCTTGTTTTTTCAGTTCATTGCATGTGGACCGGTAAGCTCATTGCACCTCCTCGCTTGATGGAACATTTTAGAATCATTCACTATTACGATGTTACGGTTATTTTTTTGCTGCGGCTTCATGAAGTTCAATGATCCTGGCATCACCGACATATTCCTTGCTGGTAAAGCCTGTCATTGCCGTCATTTTTTTGGTTAACGCGGCCATTGCCTGCCTATTGCGGATGCCCGCCATTTCCAGGACTCCCGCCAGTTTTTCGCGTTCCAGCTTTTCCTGTTCCAGGGATTTCAGCGAGCTGATGTCACGCACCGTCTCGATGGCATATTCAACCCGGCCGGCATCGTCGAAGATCGGGGATATGCTCCGCTCCAGCCATTGCAGCTGGTCCGGCCCGGCGGCCTGGTCCGTGCGGATGAGCCTGTCACCCGAGGCCAGGACCAGGTCAACCGGACACGGCTGCCCGTCCCTCTTTTTCCAGGGGATGATGAGATCATAGGGTCTGCCGAGCAGGTCGTTTTCTGAAAAATTCTCCTGCTGCAGAAATCTTCTATTGGCCATGACCACCCGTTTTCTGCGGTCCACCACGATGATGCTGTCCCATAGTGAGTCGAGAATGGTCTGCAGAAAGCGTTCGTTTTCCTCAATCTGATTAAAGAGCAGATTGATTTTCTGGAAGGTCAGGGCATTGCGGATGGCGCTGCCGCCCTCTTCGGCGACCGCCGTGGTAAAGGAGATCTCGCTGGGGGTGAAACAGTGATGTTCGGTGGTCAGCAGACGCAGCACCCCGATGATTTCCTGGCCTTTCCTGATGGGAACGGCCAGGATGCTTTTAATGCCTTCCTTGCGGATGGATTCGTGATACTGCACGCGCGGGTCGTTGGGGGCATCGAAAACAGCCACCGCTTCCCCCTTCAGGGCCATGAAAATACTGTTTTCCTTTTTGATGCTGGCCCGTTGCAGGTATTCCTGCGACAGCCCGGAGGCGGCCACCAGTTCCAGCTGATTGGTTTCCGGCTGGAGCAGGCGGATCGTGCAGGCCTTCATCCCCATGATTTTGGGGAGCTTGTCGACCACGGTCTGCAGAATTTCATTGAGATCAAGGGTGGAGTTGACCAGCCGGGAGATGTCACGAACCTCTTTCAGAAAATCAACCTGCTTTTCCATCTCCGTGAACAGCCGGCCATTGGAGATGGCCACGCCGATCTGCTCGGCCAGGGTCATGGAAAAGGAAATTTCCATGGGCGTAAAGGACCGGGTTTTTCTGGTCAGCAGGCGCATGATGCCGATGATGTGCTCCTGAAAGATGATGGGCAGGGAGAGGACGCTTTTTATCCCCTCCCTGGCCGCTTCATCACTGTACGGGTAGCGGGGATCGACATCAAGGCCGGTTTTGGCCACCGGCAGCCCCTGCATGATCATGTCCATGGCATCCCTG
>JACQYM010000299.1 GCA_016208225.1 Deltaproteobacteria bacterium
GCCGGCACCCTCACCGCCATCGGCCAGAGCCTGAGCCTGGACGCCAAACTCTATCCGATAAAGGACAGCAGCAAACCGGTGGAGACATTTTACGCCTCTGCCGCCACGGAAGATGACATCCTGGCCGCTGTGGACAGCCTGTCTTGGGATATAGCCGAAAAATCTTTCGGCAAAAAGCGGCCCGTGCCGAAGTTTGCGCCGCAGGCGCAGATGACAGGCGGCGCCCCCATGGCCCCCGGCCAGCAGGGCATGCAGGCTCCCGCTCTGCCCACCGGCGAGGCCCAGGGGGATAACCCGGCCTACAGAACAGCCCATCCGGACCGGCAGTTCATGGGCGGCTACCAGGGAATCGGGGGGTCGCCGATTATTTACCCCACGGCCATTACCAGCGCCTTCGGTTTCACAAAAACGCAGAACCTGGACTATTCCCTGCAGGGGCTGGCCGCGGGCGATATTGACGGAGACGGCAAAAAGGATGTGGCCATTGCCGCCCGTGACAAGATCATTGCCTATCATCTGATCGACAACCGGCTGGTGCCGTTCGGCGAAATTGAACTGATGTCCACTAACACCGCCATTTCCCTTGACCTCGCAGACCTGAACGGCAACGGCAAGGCTGAAATTTATGCAACCGGCGTTAACTGGATCACCCCCAACTCATTCGGGGCGGAATGGCAGGGCAAAGAGTTCGACTACCTCTTTAAGAACGAACGCTGGTATGTGCGGACCATGCATGTCCCCGGTCCTGGCCTGGTGCTGATCGGCCAGCGCGCGGAAATGGACAATGCCTTTGCCCGGGGCATCTATCAGCTCACGGTTACCGGCAATATCCTCCAGCAGCAGGAGAAGCTGTCCGTGCCCGACTTCCTCAATCTCTATGATTTTTCCCTGGCTGACCTGGATGGTGACGGCAAAACAGAGGTGATCGCCCTTGACGAGTTCGACAGCCTGCGGGTACTGCAGCCAGGCGGCAAACAGCTCTGGAAAAGCGATGAGACCTATGGCGGCAGCCTGAAATATGTGGGAGGCAAAGATCCGACAGCCAAAAGCGACAAGGAAACCCTGGAAACCAGGGAGAAAGAGAGGACGTACATTCATTGTCCCATTCTCATCCAGGATGTCAACAATGACAATGTGCCCGACGTGATCATCAACAAGAACCTGTCAAGCGCCTCCCGGGTGCTCAAGAACATGAAGAATTACCCGAGCGGCGAAATCCATGCCCTGGCCTGGAACGGCATCGGCCTCACCGATCTGTGGCGGACAAGAAAAATCGACGGCTACATCTCCTCCTATCAGCTTGACCGCAATCCGGACAACAAGGACATGGCCACCCTCTATGTCGGCATCGTGACCAATACCGGCTGGATGGATCTTTTCTCGGCCAAGGACAGCACCGTGCTCATGTATCCCCTTGACCTGAGCAAAAAGGAGTCCCAGGAACAGAATCAGGAGCAGGGATACCAATACATGGGCCGGTAATCATGTCCGGCCGCTTCATTTCCTTGCTGCCCCCCCTGCGCCGCCTGGTGCAGGGGGGATTTCTGCTCTTTTCTCTTTTTGTCGGGGTGCGGTTTTACCAATTTTTCCAGTGGGCCGTGGCAGGCGGCGACTACACGCCAAGACCTCCCGCAGTGGAGGCCTTTCTGCCCATCGGCGCCCTGGTGAGTTTCAAACAGTTCATCCTCACCCGTCAGTATGACCCTGTGCATCCGGCGGGGCTTACCATTTTCATGGCCGCGCTTCTCCTCGCTTTCTTCCTGCGCAAAGGTTTTTGCGGCTGGATCTGCCCGGTGGGCTGCGTCTCGGAGCTGCTTCATTCCTTAAGCTGCCGGGGCAGGGCCGCGCTCGGCCGCAGCGCACGGTCCCTGCCCCTCCGCCTGCCGCCATGGCTTGACAAGCCTCTTTCGCTGCTCAAATATCTGCTGCTCGGATTATTTCTCTATCTCATCCTCTGGCAGATGGATCTTGCGGCCCTGGAAAACTTCAGCCGTTCGCCTTACAGCATCACAACCGATGCCCGCATGCTGCTTTTTTTCCAGCACCCGTCCCGGCTGGCGCTGGTCATTATGATTGCCCTGGCAGTGCTGTCGCTGCTTTTCCGCAACTTCTGGTGCCGTCATCTCTGCCCGTACGGGGCACTGCTCGGTCTGCTCGCCCTGGCCGGCCCCCTGCAGGTATTGCGGGCCAAGGAAAAATGCATCGACTGCAAAAAATGCGAAAAAAGCTGCCCGGCGGCCATCGATATTACCGGCAAAAACCGGCTGACTGCGCCGGAATGCATCGGCTGCCTGGAGTGTGTGGCATGCTGCCCGCAGGAAGATTGTCTGACCTTGACCGTATACGGCCGGAAAAAAATTACCCCCCTGCTTCTCCCCGGCGGCCTGCTCGCCCTCTTTTTTGCCATCTGGATTGCCGCCGTATTTACCGGCCACTGGCAGACCTCCGTGGCGGATGATATTTTCAAACATTTTTACCTCAGAATCTCCGGGTGAAGCAGGCCCGCAAACCCTTTTACCGCCTTTTGTCGCCACGCTCTCCCCAAGAAAAAAGTGCGCCGCTGTATTTGCCCTGCCTCCTGGCCACACTCTCAAGGCCCGCCCGGGCCACTTTGCCGATAATTCCACCCACCCCAGGGACCAACCGGCCGGACAATTACAGCCGCATCTGCAACAACCAAGCAACATGCTGTATTTAAAGCACAGCGCCCTCCCTCACCAGCATCATCCGCATACATAAATTACATTTTTGTAATAAATAATATTTTAATGGTAACAAAATAGAAACCTGATAAATACTGCCCCACCGCACAGCCGGACAAGGCGCCGCAACCGCGGAATGGTCCGTCGCCCGACGGGCCGGAACCGCTTCACTACCTTCGCAATGTCTACATTTTTGAACATTGTCATTATGTAAAAATTACAAAATTGTATATTTTTTCCCTGAGCCCCTTTGCAGGCCAAGCACCATGGGCCTCTTTAATTTCTATATGTTTCCGGCATGTTATCAACAAATATCCACAAAAACAAACCAATGGCATACTACTGGCTATAGAGCAGGTAAACCAACCAACGGCAACTTTTAAGGAGGGTACGCCATGAAAAAAATAGAAGCGATCATCAAACCATTCAAACTCGATGACCTGAAAGGCGCGCTGCACGAAGTCGGAGTGCACGGCATGACGGTGACCGAGGTCAAGGGCTTTGGCCGCCAGAAGGGACACAAAGAGATTTACCGCGGGGCGGAGTATGTGGTGGATTTCATCCCCAAGGTGAAAATCGAGATCGTCTGTGAAGCGGAACGGGTCGCGCAGATCACCGAAACCATCATGAAAACCGTAAAAACCGGCAAAATCGGCGACGGCAAGATTTTTGTCATGCCGGTCGAATCGATCTGCCGGATCCGGACAGGGGAGAAAGACAAGGACGCAATATAATTCAGAAACAACAAAAATTAATTCTCTACTCTTTTGGTGAAATATCATGAAAAAAACAATCACATCTCTTTTACCTATTGCCGCAGCGATTCTGGTCGTCTGTCTCGCTGGAAATGTCTTTGCCGCTGATGTCCCGGTGCCGGATAAAGGCGACACGTCCTGGATGATCGTGGCGACCGTGCTGGTTTCGCTGATGACTATTCCGGGCCTGGCCCTTTTCTATGGCGGCCTGGTGCGGACCAAGAACATGCTTTCCCTGCTCATGCAGGTATTTACCGTATTCGCGCTCTGTATGGTTCTGTGGGTAGTTTATGGGTACAGCCTGGCCTTTACCGAGGGCAATGCCTTTTTCGGCGGATTGAGCAAGATCTTTCTCAAGGGGGTGACCATTGAGTCAGTGGCTGCGACCTTTTCCAAGGGGGTGGTTATTCCTGAACTGATCTATGTGTTCTTCCAGGCGACGTTTGCCGCCATCACCCCTGCCCTGATCCTCGGGGCTTTTGCCGAGCGCATGAAATTTTCCGCCGTGCTGGCTTTCATTGTCCTGTGGTTCACCTTTGCCTATCTGCCGGTGGCCCACATGGTTTGGTACTGGGCTGGTCCCGATGCTTACACCGATGCTGAGGCTGGCGCCAAGGCGGCTGCCACCGCCGGCTTTCTTTTCCAGAAAGGGGCAATCGACTTTGCCGGCGGCACCGTCGTGCATATCAACGCCGCGATCGCGGGCCTGATCGGCGCGTTCATGGTGGGCAAACGTGTTGGCTACGGTAAGGAATCCATGGCCCCGCACAGTCTGACCATGACCATGATCGGCGCTTCACTCCTCTGGGTTGGCTGGTTCGGCTTCAACGCCGGTTCCAATCTCGAAGCAACCGGTCTCGCTGCCCTGGCCTTCGGCAATACCATGACCGCAACCGCAGCCGCTACCTTGTCATGGCTTTTTCTGGAGTGGGCAATCAAAGGGAAACCGTCAATGCTCGGCGCTGCCTCCGGCGCGGTGGCCGGCCTGGTGGCGATCACGCCTGCCTGTGGTTTTGTCGGCATCGGCGGGGCGCTGGTTATCGGCTTTCTGGCCGGTGCGCTCTGCCTCTGGGGTGTTAACGGCCTCAAACGGCTGCTCGGCGCTGACGATGCCCTCGACGTGTTCGGCGTTCACGGCGTCGGCGGCATGCTCGGTGCGCTGCTGACCGGTATTTTTGCCAATCCCTCGCTGGGCGGTGTCGGCGTCTATGACTATGTGGCAAACAGCGTTGCGGAGTATTCGACCAGCGCCCAGGTCATCAGTCAGCTCTGGGGCATCGGCACTACCCTGATCTGGTCCGGTATTGTCTCGGTTATCGCCTACAAGGTGGTGGATCTGGTAATCGGTCTGCGCGTGCCCGAAGAAGAAGAACGCGAGGGCCTTGACACTTCAAGCCACGGAGAATCAGCGTATAAATATTGATACAAAATTTTCGTGTATCATTAAATGTAAAACGTTATAGTAACGAACTACTTTTAAATGCCCCGGACACAATCCGGGGCATGTTCAGTCAATCTATTTTTCTAAGGAGAAAGAAAAATGAGAAAGAGCATGTTAAACATCGGCAGCATGGCCCTTCTGGGTATCCTTTGCACCGGCATCGCCGCATCCACCGCCTGGGCCGAGGAGGAAAAACCGACAGCCGACCTGAGCGTATCAGCGTTAAGCAAGTATGTATGGCGCGGCTTTGAACTGAGCAAGGACAGCCTGGTGCTGCAGCCCTCAATGACCGTCGGCTACAAGGGCTTTTCCTTCAACCTCTGGGGCAA